>JALUKJ010000199.1 GCA_027056615.1 Campylobacteraceae bacterium
TAGATAACACCATATCTATTAAGTATATTGGCAATATTGCCTTTATTTCTAATAAATTTTCCATTGGCATCACGAGCTAAAGCCTCTGCAAGAACTCTATTTTTTAAAATATTGTTCCCCTCTTTATCATGAGAGATTTCTGAAAAAGAGAGTAAATCTTTAGAGCGTAAAAAACTTTGACTACGACTTCCTCGAAGTGCCATTATTTATCCTTTAGTTGAGCTAACTCTCTTAATAACGCTTCATTTTGTGACTCCAGTTGAGCATTATTTGTTTTTAGTAAATTTGTAGCAGACAAGATTAATTGGTTCTCCTCTTTAAGTTGCTCAATCTGCCGTCCATAATATTTAATTTCAGAATCATAATTCTCTACTTTTCTTGATAAATTTCTATTCTCTCTCTCTAAACTATCAACCTCTCTACTCGATTCAACCAATGAAGTGTTAACCCTCTCTAACTTATCTATCTTAGTATCTTTAGCTCTTAGTGTCTGTTCATATTGCCCAATAAGCTTTTCTAACTCTGCTATCATCTCTAACTGTCTATTGCTACTCTCAATCAAGGAGGTTCTCTCTTCTATCAATTTAGCAACATTAACCTCTATCTCTTCTAGTTGTTTCGTATGTGTAACGACTAAAGATTCCATATTTTGATTAAGTGAAGCAATTTCTGTCTCTTTTACATCAAGGTCTCTCTGCAATCCTAGTTTTTCACTCTCTAATACTGAAATAGTATAGTTTAGCTCCTCAATTCCTTTATCTTTCAAAGCTTGAAGTTGAAGCTCTCCTGTAATAGATGTTTCAATAATCCCTTTAATATAGGGATTGTTTGCATAGCGTTCAGAAAATTTATTTAAAGCATCCGATACATTCATTCCCTTTTTCAAGAAACTCTGAAACTCATTAATGTATTGATTCCGATTACTAAGGGCATCAGTTATCTTCTCTTTTGCTAACTCTGCATACCCTTGTTGTTTAATAAATATCTCTTTTTCAAACGCTTCTAATGAGTTAGATAGATTTACCGTAGGCTCTTCTCTCTTCTCTTTTTCAATAGGAGTAGTTACAACAGGAGGAACAACTATTTTATCTTCACTAATTTTAGGATGAGCAATTCTAGTTTCAACCTTTAATGTTGTCTTATCTATAGGAATTGAGCCTTGTCTCTCTTTATGTAACTCTTTGCTAATGACACTTGTTGCCTCATCAGCTATAGCCAACGCCTCTAACTCCTCTTGTTTTCGCTCTGTACCCTTTATATCGCTTTCAAAATAGAGTTTTTTACCATACACACCAAAAATAAAAGCTACTTGTGTCTCGCCTCTATCATATCCAAGCGAATCATAAATAATATCATTTAGTAATCGTGTCTCTATATTTAGATTAAAGTTGAAATTTCTAAAATTTGTTCGATGATGATTTAACCCCTCGGTTAACTCCCCTTTCCCTTTATATCCTATAGCAGTAAAAAAGTTCTGATACAACTTCTCTGGCTGTTGTCCCACTGGTGTACCTCGTTTATTGCCCATTGGTAGCTTTTTGTCAAGTAACAATAGAACTTTATGGGACTCTACCACTTTAATCTGCTGATTAATATCATCAATGGTCAAAAAAGCAAAAGGGGAATTGGTGGTATATCTTTTCTTAAACTCATCTGCAATCTTCATAAACTCAACTTTATTAAAATCCCCCAAATCAAACACATGGTTCTCCAATGTATCAAAACTATCCAACCATTTTGTAACAACTAAATTTCCAAGTGCATTAGAGAACATAGAGTCAACTTTTGCTTCATCTAGCAGTCTCATTGTATACGATTTTAATCTTTTCAATAACTCTTGTTTCTGATTTATATCATGGTAATTAATCTGCGAGGGGTGTAGCTTATGTTTCATTAGCCAACTATCATACTCTTTAGCATTCCCTCTAAATAACTTCTCTACCATCTGATTTGGGGTAAAAATTAAATCACTTCGTTTTACATTATCAATAAAGTTAGGTCTATGCTCTCCTGTCTCTTTGTTAATCTCTTCACGATTTCCACCAATAGCTACTCTTTTAATCTCCATAATAGACTCCTTATTTATATAATATTATCTCTTATCATCTTCTCTTTAACAGCCTGAATAATATAAGCACTCATTGTTCGTGAACTACTAGAGATTCCATCACTATCATCTTGATAGAGTTTAATCAACTCTTTCCACTCTTTAGGAAGCCTTATTGTTGTAGATTCTGTCTCTTTGGGGTTTTTATTTACCATAACTCATCCTATAAATGTTTTCATATTTTCACGTTCCATCTTCTCTTTAATCGCCTCTACAATAAAGCTACTCAAATCAGTTGGATAATCAATATGCTTCTCTATCTCTTCTCTCCAAACTATTGGAAAGCGTACACTTTTTGAAAACTTTTTCAAATCTTTTAGTTTTACCTTTTTAGGAACTTCTTCCTCTTGAATAGGTGTATTTTTAGTTACATCTCTCACAGCTGATAATGTTAGTTTCTTTCTCTCTTTTGCCACTTTTTACCCTTTCTCTAAATATATCTCTATCAACTCATAGCACACAGACAATATCTCATCCATAGCCACCTCTTGCCCCTCTATATCATCTGCTTCAAAAACCGTTCGTCCATCAATAAAAGATTTATCATAAATAGCCCTCTCTCGTACAACACTCTTAAGCATTGCCATCTTAGGACTATTCTCTATCATCTCTTCTATATGCTCAAAGTGTTTTGCAAAAGGGTGTATTCTATTTAAAAGAACATAACTTGAAACAGAAGAATGTGTAGTGGTCTCTATCTCTTCCAATGTTTGACTATATTTTTGAACAACACCCAAAAGTTCGGTAACCCTATCACCTACAGGTGTCAGATTAATATCTGCCCCCATAATTGCCAACCGTGAAAGAGCCAAATCAAACCCACCAGAATCAATAATAAAAATCTCTGAACCATCTGTTGACGAGGTATTAATAATCTCAACAAGCCTTCTCTTATCTATTACCTTTTCAATATCGGTAAAAGCTCTCTTTCTAAGAGCATTTAACCCATTAGATGTATTTTGAGCATCCATATCTAGCAACCTAACTTTAAAACCCAAATTACGAAATGCATCAGCAATATTATAAGCTAATGTACTCTTTCCAACGCCACCTTTTTGATGGGATAGATTTATAATTAATGGAAAGTTTGAGGGTAGGGCTTTTAATAATGTTTCTATCATTATTAGCTCCTTGTTTGGGATGTGATATGATAGCATAAATTCTTTTGTCTTACGATATGTAGGGTGCAATTGCTATCGCATACGCGTCAATCTAAGCCATAATTTATATAAATTAAACACTTATTTTTTTCAAAAAAATAGCAGTAGGTCGGGTTGCCCTCATCCCGACATAAACACGCATAAATTGAAAACTTGATACAAGAAAATAGAATTGGCATATATATTGAACGATAAAATATTTATTTATACCAAT
>JALUKJ010000200.1 GCA_027056615.1 Campylobacteraceae bacterium
GTTTAAGGGATATTCTAAACCATCATTTCATTCCCTCTAGCCTTCTGTATTGCTCTAAGCATCTCTCCATAGTTAGACTCCCCTAGCCCCATCTCTTCTATAGCTCTAAGTTGATTTTTTAGTGAATTATCTACAATCTCAATCATCTCATCTAGGTCATCGACAATAGTAATTAGGTCTAAATCTGCTTGATTAATTGTTCCATACTCTAGCATGGAGGTTTCCATAAACTCAAAAAGTTTGCCCCAATAATCTTTACCTACTAAAATAACAGCTGAGGGGGAGCATTTTTTAGTTTGTATAAGAGTAAGAACTTCAAATAATTCATCTAGTGTTCCAAATCCACCAGGCATTGCAATATAAGCTAAGGAGTAACGAACTAACATTACTTTTCTTACAAAAAAGTAGTCAAATTTTAACTCTCTATCTAAAAAAGCATTACTACTTTGCTCAAAAGGTAAGTCGATATTTAAACCAATTGACTCAGCATATATTGAATCTTTTGCTCCTCTATTTGTAGCCTCCATAATGCCAAATGAACCACCTGTAATAATGCTATATCCATTATCTGCTAACTTTTTACCTACTTCAATCGCTTTCTGATAAGTAGGAGTTCCCTCTTTGAGTCTAGCAGAACCAAATACTGTGACGGCTGCACCTATATCATCTAATTCATCATAACCTTTTACAAAGTCAGCCATAATCTTAAAAAGACTCCATGAGTCTAGGTATATACTATTTTTGTCTCTTATTCTTCTATTCATATTCTATCTTTCATGTATATTTTTTAAAAATAGTAGTATATTCTTTAATGCTTAAAGCACTCACTATCTTGTAAAAACACAAATAATAAACTATTAATATAAATTAAGCTAAAAGAAAAGATGGTAAACATGGCATGTTTCATAAGTAGTTTACACTTTGGAACCGATGGCTTTAGCCTCGCTTATTATTTTTCGGGACTAAAGTCCAATGCCAATGAATTAACGAATTAATGTTTGGAATCTGTAGGTTCGATTTCATCGAACGGATTGTTTTACGGGTTCTGATTTTTTGTTCGATGAAATCGAACCTACAGGATTTGAGCTTAATTCATTGGCATTGGACTAAAGTCTCCGATTTCTAAAAAAAGTGTAAACTACTTTTCGGTAGATATGAAGGATGCCTCTTCATCCTCATAGTTTTATCAACGTCTATTTTTTAATAGCAGGAATTTCTAAAATAATCTCATACTTTTTAAAATGAATATTAATGTGATTTTTATGTGCTAAGAGTTCAACATCTCTATCGGTGCTATCTTCTCTTTCATTAGCTTTAAGCTGAATAACAATAATTGAGTATCGTTCATTTTTGACAACAACGCGTTCGCCTAATTTAATCTTTATAAGTACTTCTAGTGCTTTACTCTCTTCAAATTGTGTAAAAATATTTCTCAAAAGAAGAGAAAAATTATTTTGATGAATTTGAAATTTAGGTATGTCATAGTCTGTTAATAGTTTAAGTTTACCTTTATAGGTAATATTAAAGAGTTCTATATTTGCTTGAATAAGTATATTGATATTTGTTGAGGTATATCCCTCTAATAGATTGCTTTCATCTATTTTTGCCATTGGTTTATTATATAGCTGAATTCCTATATACTCTTCATTGTCATAGAGTACATTTATTCCATAGAACTCAAAAGAGTTAAATGATAGATTTAGAGCTGTTTTTTGAGACCCAAATGTTTTAGGTGCATGAGTGAGAGCAATTTTAAATATATCTTTAGGTTGACAAGCCCCCATAAGAAGTTCAGCAGAGGTATTAAGATATTTAATTTTACCTTGGTTACTAAATAAGATAAAGGGATTGGAGTCATTTTCTAAAAAAAATTTAAAATTAATCAAGTCCATGTTCTTGTATCTTCTTTCGTAAGGTATTTCGGTTTAGTCCAAGAACAGAAGATAGTTTAAGTTGAGATTTAAATTTTTTTAATCCTGCAATCAGTAGAGGCTCTTCATAAAGTGCTAGATACTCTCTATACGCATTGTTCCCATCAAGATGTTCATATAAATAATTTTCGATTATCTTCTTTATCTCATTACTATTAAGAGTTTTATGAATAAGTTGTTTATATAGGGAGGCTTTGAGTGATTTTAAATTTTCACTCAAATCAACTTCTTTTATATTAAGTGCAATAGGATAGTCAAGCATTAGCTCTTTTTGTATTTTATTTTGAAAAAATTCAACTAGAAGATCTAAATCCTCTCTCTCCTCTAAATTAGGCATCTTATAGATAAATGCAAACTTCTTCTCTATCTTCTGTGTATTCTCAATACGATTAGCAATAGCAATAATACGTTTGTTTTCAAAGTTTAAGTGTTCAAAATTAAGCAGTTTTTCAAAGTTATAGATAATTAACTCACTACTGTTTTCAAGTGCAATCTCTAACTCTTCAGAATTATATGCATCAATATAGATAGAGTTAGGAAATAGACTCTTGATTAGGGTTTTTTTCCCAATATGCTCTTCACCCACCAATAGAGATGAGACAAAAAGAGACTTTGTAAGGGTCAAACCTTTAATAATGTTATCTATTTGAGGCGAATTGCTTAAAAATTGTACAGGTTTCATCTTTAGATTATAGTAAAAATTGATTAAAAAGGAGGAATTCTAATTCCTTCTTAGATGAATCTTGCTTCTTTGTTTCAGCTTGTCACTTGTTGTTTAGTATTTTCAAGTTTTGAATTAAGCTCATATAATAGATTGTCATCTTTAAAATTGATAAAACAGATTTTTCTTGTAATATCTTTTAAAGTTATCATCTCATCTCTTATTGATTCTCTTAAAGTTTGTGTAAAACTTTTATTTCTAGGTAAATCTACTGAGAATAGAAGGTCATCAGTTAAATAGAAGTAGAGTTTATGCTCATCTTTAATAATATTTAGATTCTCTTTTCTATCTTGATTGTTGATACGAATAATGTAGACTAAAGCCATTATAATTAGTAAAATTGTTAAATATATAAATAAATTGTCAGAGAATAGAATAGTTCCAACTCCTCCTAAAATAACAGAAAACAAAGCTAAAAATAATTTATTTTTCATTTTATACTCCTTTTAAAATATTGGATATGTTTCAGAATAACAGTGAATTGTGGGATAATTGCGAAAAGTGAGGGGGTTAATGAGAGAGTTTAAAACTAATATGCGAATAAAAGTAACAAAAATATTTACTCTTAATTTTTACTTCTCTTCATAATGTAATTTTATTCCTTTTGAGGTCATTACAAAGCCTGAAATAATAACTTTTCCCTCGTGTACTAACTTATGATGTCTTTTGCATAATGGAATAAGATTGTATTTGTGGTTTTTACTCATTGAGCCAATCATTCCTGCATCATTTGCTAAGTTTTGCTCTGCAATATGGTGAACATCTTCAACATTATCATCACATAAAGCACATTTAGTTACGTAGAGTTGTTTGTTGTATCGGCTACGTTTTTTTAGAGATAGCTGTTTAATTTCTGAACTTTTTCCTAAAAGGTTTTCTCGAATTTCATAAGCATTTTTTAGAAATGTTTTGTCCATGTGTAGAGATTTTGCAAACTCTAAACCGTAAAGAGAAGAACCCATACCAAGTTGGAGTTGACGATTATAGATAAGTGTATCATTCTCTTCATCGTAAGTGACTCCTAAATGTAACAAAATAAGTGAGTCTATTTTTTGGAGTTTTTCTATGTTTTTGAGTTGGTGCAGGTGAGTAGCAAATATAAACGTAGCATCTAGCTCTAAAAGCTTTAAAATCGCTCCTGCGACAATGGCAAGTCCTGACTCGGTCTCTGTTCCTTGTGAAATCTCATCTCCTAATATAAGACTCTTTGTTGTAGCACGATTAAAGATATTTTTCAGCTCCATCATCTCTACAGCAAAGGTAGAGAGACCTTTATAGAGATTATCTTGTGAGACAATACGTGTAAAGAGTTGCTCGTACATACCAAGTCGTAGCTCTTGTGCTGGAACAAAAAAACCAGCTTGTGCCAAGATGACAGAGAGACCAATACTCTTCATAAGTGAAGATTTACCTGATGAGTTAATGCCATAGAGTAGAATACCATTTACTTTTGCACCATCACTTGCATTGAGAGTAATATGGTTATGTTTTGTTTTCAATCCTTCTCCTAAATAGATATCATTAGGAACATAAACCCCACGCTGTTCATTAGATTCTATAATGAGATGTCTTAGACCTATTGCTTCATAAGCATTGCAATCATCCTCTAAAATAGGACAAGATAGGTTCATGCTCTTTGCACACTTAGCATTAGATATGGCTACGTCTATATTGGCAATAAAAGCAGTAAGTTCATTTAGTAGGTGAGAAAATCTATTTTCGAGTGCTAATAGGGTTTGTAGATAACGCTCTTTTACAAGAGAGACCAGTTTTACTTGATTGTTTTCATATGTTTGAGTTACCTCTTCAAATAGTTTAGAGTTAATCTTAACACTGTTTTTTAAATGTTTATAGTGAAAATCTTTAAAAAAATAGTGTTTACCCTCAATAGTTACAAAGGACTCTTTTAACTCTTTTTCAATCATGGTAAAACGATTTTTTGTAAGGTTAACGGTGTAGCCCTCACTCTCTAGGTAGCCAATATCGGTAAAAGAGCTTTTTCCTGAACTATTTTGTTCAAAAAATTTGTCAATATGAGAGGTAACTACTTTTAATTTGCTCATTTCATAATTTTGCTTCTCTAAGATATTATCAATAGCAGGATAGACCCCATTTTTAAAAATATTATCACTTATTTGGTCAATTCTAAACCTTGCACTGACTTCAAGATTAAAAGTCTGCTCTAGGTAGGATTTAAATTCAGATACCTCTTCAATAAGATTGTTTTCAATATGTACTTTATGTTCAATAGCATCATTAAGAAGCTGTTCAATTGAAGTAAGAGACATCATAATGTAGGTTAACTCCATAGGGTGAAGTTTTTGGAGTTTAATTCGTCTAGTAATTCTCTCTAAATCGTAGATATTTTTCAGATGAGTATCGTACTGTTCGCTGTGGGGTAGAAGTTTCTCTGTAAGCTCATAACGTTTTTTTAAAATCTCTTTGTCTACAATAGGGCTAAGGAGTCGTTCACGCAGAAGTCTTTTTCCAAATGCAGTTGAGGTTTTGTCAATAAGTTGTAAAAGTGTTACATCAGATTTATTTCTTGATATTACACCTAGTTGCTCTAAGGCATTATTTCCAAGATATAAGTAGCGACTCTCTCCTAAAAAAATTGGGTGGTTCATCTTTGCAATTATAGCTTCATCATGCTCTATAATAAACTCAATAAGTATAGCAAGAGCTTCGGTAGTATATGGGTAACGCTCTAAGTCAAGATACTCAATAGGTGAAAGAAAAGAGTTAATTTGATAGATACGTTTAAAGAGTTCATTTTGGTAAACAATCTTACAATGCTTTTCATTAAATGAGGTAGAAAATTGTCCTAGTTCTAAGTAAGATGAGAGCCACTCTTGGTCAATTTGTTTGTTTTGTAGAGTAACAATCACTTCAGCTGTGTTATATGTTTGTAAAAGGTTAAATACAACATCTAAAGCATAGGTTTTATCTTCTCTATTAGAGTGCATCTCATTTACAATAGTTTTTCCTGTAGTTACATCTATAGCTGAATATCCAACAGAGTAGATACCTTGGTTTTCATCTATTGTAAGTGAGACTAAGTTGCTCTCTATTGCCTCTGTTTGGTACTCAAAATTAGTCCCTGGTGAGATAACATTAGATACATAACGTTGAACTTTGGGTGGAAGACCCTTTTGTTTTACCATAACAATAGTGTACTTTTTACTATTTATAAGTCTTGCTAGATAACGCTCAATAGATACAGTAGGAACTCCTGCAAGTAGAGGATTTTTCATAGAGTTCTCAACAATAGATTTATTTTTACGAGTAAGTTGAATATTAAGTAATTCAGCTATCTCTTTAGCTTTTCCAATTTTAAGTTCATTATTATTTACCTCATAGAGTTCAAAAAAACTTCCTATCTCTATTAGTATAATGGTATCTTTTCCATATTTGGCTTCAAAATATTTTTGTAGTTCAAAGTAGATTTCTGTAAGAAGTTTACCTTTTGAAGCGAGAATTTTTGCAGAGGTTTCCAAAAGTATATAGCCTAATTTTTTTAGGCTATTTTAGCATATTATGGTTATTTTCTGTTTAACGAATAATACGCTTTTGATATTTGTCATAGTTGTAGAGGTCATTTCTAAACTCTAACTCTCCATTACTATTCATTCCTGCTGTTAAATAGATTAAGTGGATACGTAGTTTATTATTCATATTGAGTAGTGTTTTACGTTTTCCTTTTAGAATTTTTTTTGCTCTTCTCATATTTATATTTTTGTTAAATTCTGCAACACTCTTTAAGAGCTTTTCGGGTTTAGAGAGTCGTACACAACCATGAGAGTAGGCTCTAAAAGATTTTTTAAAGAGATAACGTGTTGGCGTATCGTGAAGATATACTGAAAATCTGTTTGGAAATTTAAACTTAATCTTCCCAAGTGCATTTCTAGGTCCTGGTGGTTGCATTAATCTATATGGAAATTTCTCTTTACCATAAAGATAATCTTCCCAATAGAGAAAAGATGTGTCCATAATACGCGAGTTTTCATCCCAAGTACGGTGAGCTACTATTCCTTGTTTTCTTAGGTAGTTTGGGTCTTTAACCATATGAGGAATAACTTCTCTTCTTACAATGCCTTCAGGAACTTTCCAATATGGATTGAGAACAATATAGGAGATGTAGTCACTAAAAATTGGGGTAGGATGGCGTTTGTTCCCTACAATAACACGTAAGTTCTGTTTTGTTTGATTGTCTTCAATATAGTGAAGCATAAACTCAGGTAAGTTGACAACGATATATTGTTTTTTATCCTCTCTTGGGAGCCATTTAATTCTATCAATATTGAGCAAAACTTTTTTAATTTTATCATCTACCGATAGATTTAGTGCTTTTTGTGTAGCTCTTCCTACAACACCATCAACAGCTAAACCGTGACGTTTTTGAAATTTTTTTACAGATTCCTCAAGACATGTATCAAAAAGAGCCTCTTTATTAATATGTGGAACATCACTATCATTATTCTCTTTAGGTAGTAGTGTTATATTTTCATCACAGACAACAATATAGTCACCAGATTGAATTAGTCGTGTACGTAGTTTTTTTACTATATCTCCAGCACTTCCTAATTTTAACTTTTTAAAGGGAGGTAGTTTATCCCATCCTCCATTTTCTTTAATTTTTTCTAATTTTTTCAATCCCTCAATAAGTGATTGATAACCAAAATGTTTAGGTGTTATAGCTTCTATGGTTTGGTTAATATCTGGCTTTAGTAATAGGTCATTAATCTTTTGAGGAGCTTTATATTTTACCCAATGACCATTGATTTGTCTCTTTTTTAGTGCAGAGAGTTTATAGTTAAACTGTTTCCACTTAATTTCACCATAAAGTGTATGGGCTAAAAAAATATTATATAAAGAGGTAAGTTTAAGCTCTCGACGCAATATTTGCTCTTTTGAAGCATTGGTCTCTAATGTTTTTTCAAGTTGTATAGAGGTACTGTAGAGTAAGCCCTTTTTACTAAGTGTAGGGTCATTTTTAATAAGTGTTATAAGCTTATTTGCTTTTTCTTTATTAATCTCATTATCTTTTATCCATATTGTTGGATAGAGATGTCTTCTATAAAATCTCTTTAAAAAACGTTTTTGTGGAACATTTTTTAAAAGCTTTGATGGTGTTTTTATAAAAGCCATTTTAAGCTCTTCTGAGAAGTTTATATCGTTGTTAACCGTAGCCTTTAACGATAATGTTGCTAAGAAAATAAAAAATAAGATTTTTTGTATGGTTGTCATTACTAAAGTCCCCTAACGTATTTCAAACCTGAGTTCGATGGAATATCATATCCACAAAAGCCTAAAAATAGGTAAGATTTTCAAAATCAAATTTGTAGGACTAGCCGTAGCTAATTCAAGAATTTTATTTAGGAAAGATTGCCTATTTTTAGGCTTCCCTATGGGTTTTATGAGGTTTCCCATATGCTTAGACAGATTTTTTTGAATTAACTAGTTAGTCCTGCAAAAATCTGTCGTTGCCTATGAAAAACCTCATAAAATTGTGGATATGATATTCCGTCGAACTCAGGTTTCAAGGGTTTAGTATAGTAAAAAGTTGTAAATAAAACAACTTTTTTTATTAAAATAGTAGATTAATGAATGCTTCTAGTCTGTTTTGAGTCATATCCGTAAACATCAGGTAAGTAGTGAAGTAGACCATCACTCTTAACCCGAGCAGTTAGATAGACAATATGTACAGGTACGGGTTTAGAGAGGTTATATTGTGTTTTTACCTTTCCTTTCAAAATACGTTTTGCTTGATTGTAGTTAATTCTACGTTCATGTTTTGCAAAGGTAGCTAAAAATGCTCTAGGCTGTGCTATTCTAATACATCCATGAGAGAAAGCTCTAAAGCCCTTTTTAAAATATCTTTTTGCAGGAGTATCATGAAGATAGACAGCAAATTTATTTGGGAATTTAAATTTGATTTTTCCTAAAGCATTTTTCTTTCCAGGTGGTTGTGAAAATTTATACTTTTTTGTCTGCCCTGTTCGTAAGACTCTTGCCCAGTCAACTTTTGTACTATCTATAGGGGGGCTTTTAAGTGAATAGTTTGTTCTAGCTTCATAACCTTTTTCAATAAGGTAGTTTGGATTTTTTAGCATCTTTGGAATCAACTCTTTTTGAACAATACTATCTGGAATAAGCCAATATGGATTAAGTACAATAAATGAAATTTTATTGGAGAAGATAGGAGTATGATGTTTTTTATCTCCAACAACAACCCTCATGGTTAATTTTTGCTGATTGTTTTCACGGTAAAAGAGTCTAAACTCTGGAATATTAACCATTACATATCGGTCTTCAGGTTGTTCAGGAAGTCGTTTGATTCTATCCATATTTAGAAGAATCTTTTTAATCTTCCAATTAACTGAGAGATTTAGCTTCTTTCTTGTAGCATTATTAATATTGCCTGTCTGTGCTAAACCATGACGTTTTTGAAAACGTTTAACAGATTTCTTAAGACAGTTATTATATTTAGAAGTAATAGTTGAACAAAGATAATCCCCCTCACTTTGAAGTCTTTGTGCTAGTTGTTTTACTACATTTCCTGAACGTCCATAGAGTAGTTGTGATGAGTTTGGAATCTTTTTCCACCCTCCATGTGCTTGAACTTTTCTTAACCTTGAAAGCTCTTTTTTTAATTTTTTATAGTTAAAACTACTTGGTGTGGTAATACCTACAACATAAGAGATTTTATAGCGTAAAAGCATATCTGCAATATCGTATTTTGGAGTGTTTGTAGACCAATCTGCTGAAATATGATGTTTTCTAAGAGATGCTAATTTACGTTGAAAAGACCACCAATTAATATCTCCATAGAGATGATGTTTCATAAATTTATAGTATAGACTTGTCAACTGCAAATCTAAATTAAGTTCATGGTCAAGTGTACGAGTTGTTGTTTTTGCAATCTCCTCTTTTAGTATTCTATATTTTTTTCGAATTGCTCCCGAATTCTCTAATGTATCATCATTTTCAATGTTATTAAATAAATCATATATGGCTTCTTTCTTTATACCTTTATAGTCAAACCAAATAGGACGATAGGCATGACGTTGGTAAACATCTTGAATAAACTCTTTGTTAGAGATATGAGAAAAGGTTTGAGCTTCGTTGTTAATAATTTTAGATATTAAAGCCTTAACACTTTTTTCATCATAAATTATTTGAGTAAAAGTGACACTATCATCATAGTCTTTATAGTTGGCACTTGCCTTTTGAAAGTTGTTGTTAATCTCATTAAACTCTTCTGTTGAAGAGAGTGTAACAGCTTCAAGAACAACAGCTAAAGCAGTAGTTAAAATAATAAATAGAATATTTTTGAATAAACGCACAGGAACCTTTTTATACTCTCATACTGAGTTAATTAATTGAAATATCAGTATATCAAAAAAAAGAATAAAAAAGGAAAAAAATTTAAATAATAATCAAAAATGTTAAATTTAATTCATTATGCTTTAGTTTGAAGCATAATGAAAGTTATTAGTGACAACTCTTCTTCCCCATAAAAAACGTTTTTTATAAAATGGTTTTTCATTAAAATTATAGATAACCACTTTTTTACCTGCCGAACTTGCATGTATAAAGTTACCTGAACCCAAATAGATACCTACATGACTCACTTCTCCTGTTCGTTTTTTATGGGTATCAAAAAACATCATATCTCCAGCTCGAAGATTATTAAAGGATACAAACTCACCTACTCGTGCTTGGTCTCTTGAAACTCGTGGTATATTAATTCCTACATCACGAAAAACCCACTGAGTAAAGCCCGAACAATCAAATTTATTAGGTCCTGTTGCACCCCAAACATAAGGAACACCTAAAAAGCTTTTTGCTTTATACTCTATATTTTTAATAGTTTGATATGGGTTTGGTCTAGGGGAACTATGTCTATAGGATATGTACTCTATATTTTGCACTAAATTTTTATTTTGTTCTTCATTATGATGATAGGTTTTAATGGGTTCGGAAATTCCCATAATATTATATACTGATACTTTTGGTAATTTAATTTTTTTCTCTTCAGTTGAACACGCAGAAAAAAATAATAGAGAGCTAATAATAGTTA
>JALUKJ010000201.1 GCA_027056615.1 Campylobacteraceae bacterium
ACTTCTTAGAGCTAAAAAAGATGTATTCTCTGGAAACTTAGGAGAACACCTAACCACCTTTAAGGGTGATGGGCTTGACTTTAGAGAGATTAGAGACTATGAGTATGGTGATGATATTCGTAAGATAAACTGGAAAGCAACAGCTAAAGGTAGTGGGTTAAAGACCAATGTTTTTAATGAAGAGAGAGAGCTAAATATTGTTTTAGCTTTTATGATAAGTGGAAGTTTGAACTTTGGAACTTTTAAGCTAAAACAGGAAGTTTCTTCTGAAATTTTGGCACTGCTTAGTTATTCGGCTCTAAAAGGTCATAACCGACTTCAAGCACAATTTTTCTCTAACCATTCAGAGAAGTTTTTTGAGCCAAGTAAGAGTGAAAATATTATCTACAACATTGTTGAAAACGCTGTAACCCTAGAGACAGTGGGTAAAGAGGTTGACTACAGAGCCTTTTGTGAGTTTGTTAATGGGGTGGTGCGTCAAAAGTCGCTTATCTTTATGGTAGGGGACTTTTATGGTGAGGTTGATTTGAGTGAGATAGCTCATAAAAACGAAGTTTATGCTCTAATGGTAAGAGATAGATTTGAAGAGAACCCACAGTTAAATGGTGAGTTTAATTTGGTTGACCCAAACAGCTTACAAGGTAGTGATGTGGTCTTAAACAAAGAGGTAGCTAAAGCATATCAAAAGCTTATTTTAGAGCATGATAGTAAATTGATTGAGCATTTTGAAGAGCATGAGATAACATACGGTAAGATTTATACCGATGAGGATATTTTTTTGCGTTTGACTGAGATTATAAAAGGATAGCCATGGAGGGATTAAGAGATATAAAAGATGTAGTAGAAGTGCAAGAGCATAGCTTGGCAATGTTGATAGGCCTTATTGTTGCAGTACTATTTTTTCTTGGTGTGGCACTCTACCTTTTTAAAAATAGACGAAGACGACGCAAAAAGCCAACAGCTAAAGAGATAGCACTTCAAAAGTTACAAAATTTAGACTATGGCAACCCAAAAGAGGTAGTCTATACCTTTGAGGCAGATGGTGAGTTGTTTGTGAATGAAAAAAATCAAGAAGATTTTAATAAAATTAAAAAAGAGTTAGAGATTTATAAATATAGAAGAGATGTACCTCCACTAGATGAGGTTGTAAAAAAAGAGATAGAGCAGTTTATTAAAGGATTGAGATGAGCAATTTTACATTTGAGTACCCTTTAGCCTTTGTTTTGTTGTTTCTATTTTTTGTCTGTAGCAAGTGGTGTCGCCCAAAAGGAATTTCAATCTATTTTCCAAATATGCCAATGCTTCAAAAGGCAGTTAAAAAGAGTCAATGGTTCTTAACCACGCTTAAAACTTTGGCTTTTGTAGCATTAGTGATAGCAATGGCGAGTCCTGTTAAGCAAGATGATGTTGTTGTCAAAAACGATAAAGGGTATGAGATTTCACTTATTTTAGATGCAAGTGGCTCTATGAAAGAGTATAACAAGTTTGGTATTGTCAAAAAGATAGTAACCGACTTTGTCGACCAACGAAAACACGATAAGTTGGCATTGAGTATATTTGCTGATTTTGCCTATGTAGCTGTGCCGTTAACTTACGATAAAAAGAGTATTAAACGACTCTTAGAGCGAATAGATGTAGGGATAGCAGGAACAAGTAGAACAGCACTTAATGAGGCACTATTTTTAAGCTCAAATCTCTTTAAAAGCAGTAAATCTAAAGAGAAGATAGCCATTTTACTAACCGATGGAATGGACAATACAGGCACAATCCCTCTTGATGTGGCTATTAAGACGGCTAAGAAGTATGGCATAAAAGTTTATACGGTAGGTGTTGGTCGTGCAGGGCTTGACTTTAACCCTGAAGTGTTGCATAAAATCTCAAAAGAGACAGGTGGTAAGTACTTCTCTGCTGATACAGTCGAGAGACTTCAAGAGATATATAAAACCATTAATAAGTTAGAGAAGAGTGAGATAAAAGCAGATAAGTATGTTAAGAAAACTTACTATTTTCAATACTTTTTGGCTTTGGCACTCTTGGCGATGATGGGCTACTTTTTTGTGGCCAATAAGGAGTAAGAAGATGATAACATTTAACAATATTGAATTTTTATGGCTCTTGCTTCTTTTGCTCCCTTTGGGGTATCTGTTAAAGAGTAGGGGCGATGAGCTTTCTGGGGTATTTTCTAAAGAGGTACTCTCAAAAATCAAACTCAAAAGCTCAGCACTCTCTAAAAAGTGGCGAAATATTTTGATGTTGATAGCCATTGCGTTAACCATTGTAGCACTAGCTCGTCCACAGATAGATAATGGTGAGATAAAGGTCAAATCTAGCTTTATCAATGTTGTAACAGCGATAGATATGAGTAAGTCAATGTTTGCAAACGATGTTTACCCAAACCGTTTTGAGTTTGCTAAGAAGAAGTTTTTTGACTCACTAGATTACTTTAAAAATACAAAAATAGCTCTCATGGGCTTTTCAACACAGACCTTTTTAATTTCGCCTTTAACAGAGGATTTTAACTCATTAAAGTTTTTGGCTAAAAATCTAAATCTTGACTACTTAAGTTTAAAGGGTACAGATATTTTAACAGTATTAAAGTCCTCTAATGAACTCTTTGGTGAAGAGAAAAAGAAGATTTTACTTATGTTTACCGATGGTAGTGACCAAAAAGAGTTTAGTAAAGAGATAGCTTACGCAAAAGAGCATAATATTGTAGTTTTTATCTACAATATAGGGACTAAAAAGGGTGGTGTAATTAAAGATAAAGATGGTGTTTTAAAAGACAAAAAGGGTGATATTGTAGTAGTTAAAAGAAATGATAAGATTAAAGAGTTAGCTATGAAGACAGGTGGAGCTTATATGAACTACTCCTTAGCAAAAGGAGATATTAAACTCTTAGTTGAGACCATTCAAAATAGTTTTAAGGCTAAAGAGGAGCAAAATAGTACCATTAAAGATAGAAGAGAGTTATTTTACTATCCACTAGCTTTGGCAATGCTCTTTTATTTGATGTCACTCTTTAGTATTCCAATAAGAAGAGGAGCATAAGATGAAGAAGTTATTGTTACTTGGGCTATTGAGCCTAAGCCTATCTGCGTCACTTTTAGACTTTAAAGATTTATCTGAGGCTAAAGAGGCTTATAGTAAAAAAGAGTATGACAAAGCTCAAAAGCTTTACGCTAAAGTACAAAATGATGAGGCAACTTTTAATGAAGCCGATGCACTCTATCGTCAAAAGAAGTATAAAGAGGCAATTGAGAAGTATGAGAGTATAAAAGAGCCAAGTCTACAAGCTAAAAAGTTACATAATATTGGTAACTCTTATGCACAAATGAAAAAGATTGATGAAGCAATTAAGTCGTATGAAGAAGCTTTAAAGATAGCTGATGATGCTGATACTAAGTATAATTTGGAACTCCTAAAGAAGAAAAAAGAGGAGCAGAAAAAGAAGCAA
>JALUKJ010000202.1 GCA_027056615.1 Campylobacteraceae bacterium
TAAAATGGTAAAACCTACCTGTTTTTAAGAGTAAAGATTGTACTGCTCTTTTGTCTCTAATTGTTAATACTCGTGATATTATATTAATAATTTGCTTAAATTCTAATTAATTAGCATTTAAATTTCTATCAATATTTATATAATATTATTAATTCTCACTAAAATTGAGATAAATATTTAAGACTTTACAAACTGTTTACCAATGTTTTCTGAATAGGGTCATAGCAATTCCACTTGGTAAAGTTATGCCAAGATGGTTAAAAAGTTGTCTACCATAGCGTCTTTTAGGGCTGTTGCTTTGGCTATTTTTGATTTATTTAAAAGGGTTGCACTTCTAGAGACGATGACATTGAAAAATTTAAAAAAGTTATTTATCTCTCGTATCTATCTTTTCACAAGAAAAATCTCGCTCAAAAAGCATGTCAACTACATTTTGTGTCGCTTTGTGGTTTCGCTCTTTGGCACTTAAAGGGTAGAGCGAAAGTTCAATAATACGACCTGCTAAAGTATCTTTTGTCATAACCACTCACCTACCCAACTAAAACAGGAACAAAAGCCTCTCCTGTAAAAACATTCTTCAACTCATCCATCACATTACACCCATTCTTTTTCACAGTGGAGATATACCCTTTAATCCGAGCAAATATTTTACCACCTGTCCTACTCATAAAAGTTCCTGATATTTTTTGTTTGACTTTTATCATCCTTAAATCTCTTTCAGCCATATTATTATCAAATGGGACTTGAAAATCAGTAATAAATCGGATGGTCTCTGTTTTATATTTTTCTAATCTTAACAGTAAGTTTTGGGATTTTGGTTTTTTAGTCACTCCTGTCTTTTTTGGAACTTTCTCTATTTTTGGAAAAAATGTATGACCTGATTGAATAATATTGTCATATTTTAGCTCTAATCTATTGATTTGCTCCTCTTTTAGCCTCATTTGACCTCTTTGTTTGGCTCTTTTGACTATTTTATGGCTAATTTGTAGAAATTTTTTCATATCTTTAGCCCACTTGGCATCTGTTGTCTCTATTGCATGAGTTAACTCTCTAATGTGATGTGCATTACAAAAGGCATGAGTACAGTTCTCGTACTTATTATAAGGACTCCAATGGTCATGAACTACTGTACCATCATATTTGGGGAGTATATCCATCTCATCCATTGCCTTTTTCCCTCGTTTTTGATGCAGTAGATAGTAGGTAGCTACACTACATGAGACGGTATGAAACCAATTCAATTTTCCTTTGACATTAATGCCTGTCTCATCACTGTGTATGACTTTACTTGCTAAAATTACCTCTTTGGTCTTCTCTTCAGTTGTTTCAAGCTTCTCATAATATCGCTTCAAGATATTAAAAATTGTACCCTCACCAATAGGATGATTACACATATCAGCAAAATATTCGCAAATTCTCTCATACGAGAGCATATGATAGGTATTGAGGTATGCCACATAGGCTTTCATATTATCACCATAATAAGCTGGGGAAACTACATCTTTGGGGAATGGAGCTACTATTCTACTTTTACAATTTGGGCATTTTTTTACTTCTGCTTGATGTTCTGTTACTTCCATTTTAACTGGTGGTATATCAAAACATTGTCTTTTTATAACTGTATCTGCCTCTTGCTCTGTTAAATCACAACCACAATTACCACATTCACAAACGCTATAACGCTCTGTTTTATCAGGATTTTTTACTTGTTCTAGCGTTTTTCCTTGATGTCCTTTTTGTCCACCTCTATTTAGCCTCTTCTTCTCAGTTTTATTATTTTTCTCATCTTGACCTTTTTTTTTAAATGGGCTATCGGTGGAAGATGGTTTTGAGCTATTTTTGCTATTGAGTCCTAACATCTCTTCTAGTTTTGTTAGTCTTGCATCATATTCTAGTAGTTTGGCTATTACAGCTTCTTCACCTTCGTGATATATTGCTTTGGCTTCTTCTCTTGTCATAATATTGTATTATATTATAATTTATTTAGTTCTGTCAATAGGTGAGTGGTTACGTTTAGAGGTGATTAGAGAGGGTGATAATTTTGAGCAACTAAAAACATTTCATACCACCATAGAGGAGAAGAAGCTAGAGGAGCTTTTGACTATCTTGGTAACTCATTTTGAGAATATTGATATTGTCTATGATGGGTACAGTGTTGAGGAAAAAAAAGAGACAAAGCAGATAACTCCTGCTGTTATTTTTTAGAAGATTACAGTAGAGAATGAGTTAGTTCTTAGGACTTCGGCTACTGTAGGACAACTAAGTCCAGAGTTTTTTAATGATTTTAATATCACTAAGATAGTGCTTGTAAATGATTTAACTAAAACTATCTCTATCTATGAGTGTGATTTTGCTGTCGTATTTGAGATTTATGGAACTATCTTTAAAAATCTGACCTCACTTAAACGGGGTAAAAAAGAGCTTGATTTTTCTGAAGAGGATGGGTTATTTATTATCAATAAAAAACTTGCAAGTAAGTTTATCTTAAATCATCTTCATAGCATTATTACCAAGTGTGAGCTTTTTGGAAGTGAGAAGCTGAAAGCCTACAGATATAACAGCTCTAAACCAACCCTAAATGTCCAGTTCAAAGATAAAATTGACTTTTTGGATAGAGGAGATGTAAGTGTTAGCATTGGTGAAGAGCAGTTTGATGTGTTTGATTTGATAAACCTCTATCTTAAACATGCATATATTCCTCTAAAAAATGGTGAGAAGTTGATTATTGACAAAGATTATATGGCAAAACTAGAGAGGGTTTTCAAAAAAGATGGTAAAGAGAAGGTCAAAGTCTCATTTTTTGATTTGCCAGAGATTGAAGAGATAATAGCTAAAAAAGAGCAAAAAGTATTTACTGATTCGAGGAGCTTTTATGAGGGGTTCAATGAGCTAACTACACTTTAGACAAAAAAAGGAAGATTTAAAGAAAAAGATGATTCTTATCATGTATGCACATACAAATAATAATCATACAAATTACACTACTACACTTTAGACAAATCACGCTTTAAGCGTAAAAATAGATAGTTTCTATAAAAAGATAGAACCAAATCCCCCTAAGGTCTTTGTTCAGTTTTTTGAGAATATGATAAAAGAGTCAAATCTTATAAATCTAAATTCAAAGCGAGTTGTAATTGAGTTAAAAGATAATAGAAGATTGTTAAATCTCTTTATGAGTGATAGTAAGCTTCAAAAGCTATTTGTCAAAGCTGAGGGGCATAGGATTATTGTTTTGAAAGAGGATATTGCTAAGGTTACTAAGATAGTTAAGGATAATGGTTTTTTTGTGGAGTTTTGAGTTGATATTAAAAAAGGGTTGTTTATTCAATACCTTAGCCAAAAAATCCCCCCTAAGCTACCTCTTCTAAGGGATGAATAGCCCCTAAATTAGCAATCCTCATAGAAACCTTCTTAATTAAATATTCACTAGCCAAATCAGGAAGCAATTTA
>JALUKJ010000203.1 GCA_027056615.1 Campylobacteraceae bacterium
AATTTAATGGATTAAATAGGTTATTTTTATACTTTAATAGGTTATTTTGTCACTAAAAGATTGATTTTTCTTGCAAATTTTTAGCCTAATAAAACCCTCTTTAAATAACTATATTTAGGGCTTTAAAGGAGTTTATAAATTCTCATTTTAAAAAAGTTATTCACACCCCTATAACTACTCTTATAACTATCTTTATAATAATAGAAAGGAACAACAATAAAAAATATAAAAAATTATAAGGTTAAAAAATTAGTAACACTAAAACAAAGCCCCCTTACGCTAAAATACCCCACAAACTTCCAAGGAACAACAGTTAATGACCAATCAACATATAAAAGCATTAGAAAAAGAGTTATGGGCAACGGCTGATAATCTAAGAGCCAACTCAAAACTGACAGCTAGTGAGTACAAAGACCCTGTTTTGGGTTTGATTCTTTTGCGTTTTGCAGGAAATCGTTTTGATGAGGCGTTGAAGCATATTGAAGAGAATCTACCCATTAACCCTAGAACTCAACAAAAAAGAGCCATTAGCAAAGAGGACTTTTTAGGTGTTGGGGCTATTTATTTGCAAGAGAAGTCTAAGTATGACTATTTAGCTCATCTACCCGAAGAGCAAAACATAAATGAGGCTGTAAATGAAGCGATGCGTTTGGTTGAAGAGGATTATGAAGATTTAAAAGGAAACTTGCCTAGAAACTATCATGAGTTAGACAGTTCTTTATTGCGTGACCTTATCCGTGCGTTTAACAGTGAGGCTGTCAAGTCGATTAAAGGCGATGCTTTTGGTCGGATTTATGAGTATTTTTTAATGAAGTTCTCTATGAGTGGAGCAGGAGCTCAAGAGGGTGGAGAGTTTTTTACTCCTCCCTCTTTGGTGCAGTTGATTGTCAATTTCATAGAGCCAAATCATGGCATAATCCATGACCCTGCTTGTGGAAGTGGTGGGATGTTTGTTCAAACGGGTCACTTTGTCAAAAAACACTCTACACAATCGGTCAATGAAGCCATAACCGTTTATGGAACAGAGTTAAAATCTAACAACACCAAGTTAGCCAAGATGAACCTTGCTATTCATGGGCTAGAGGGGAAGATTATTGAAGCGAACTCTTTTTATGCCAATCCTCATAATCTGACAGGGAAGTGTGACTTTGTTATGGCAAATCCTCCTTTTAATGTTAAAAAGGTTGACAAAAAAAATAGCTTTCTAAAAAGTGATGAGCGTCTGCCTTTTGGTCTGCCTAAAAATGATAATGGTAACTATTTGTGGATTCAGTATTTTCACTCTTTTTTAAATGAAAAGGGAAGAGCAGGTTTTGTTATGGCTTCTTCTGCTACCGATGCTGGAAATACAGAAAAAACCATTCGCCAACAGCTTATAGAAACAGGAGATGTCGAAGCCATAGTAAGTGTGGGAAACAACTTTTTCTATACGCGTTCTTTGCCTTGTCATGTGTGGTTTTTTAACAAAAACAAGCGAGACAAAAAGAGTATTCTTATGATAGATGCTCGAAACACTTTTAGGGTAGTTAACCAAACTATCAACGATTTTTCACAAGGACAACTTAGCAATCTAAAAGCAATACTAGAATCATACAGAGAAGAGAAAGACCCTATAAACAAAGCCAAAACAGAACATAAAGAAGCTTTAAAAACGATAGCCATAGAGTTAAATGAGTTTGTTAAAATTTATCACAAAAATATTTTAAAAGTAGATAAAAATATCAAGATTAAAATATATGATAAAGAACTCTATAGAGAAAAAGAAGAATGGAAAGAACTTTTTATACATTTTGAAAACCCTATGCCTAATATTTCTCAAAAGATAGAAACAATAGAAAATTGTATAGACGGTATAAATAAAAGCATTAAAGATAAAACATCTAAAGCAAAAGATGTCAAAGAAGAACTAAAAACGCTTAAATCAGATTTATCACTCTTAAAATATGCCAAAAACCTCTACACAGAACAAAAAGAAGAACCTATAAAAGAGTTCAATCAACTATTAAAAGATTGGGAAGAGTTAGAGAACTATTTCCCTGATGGAGTCTATAGAGATGTAGAAGGACTTTGTAAAGTAGCCACACTTGATGAGATAAGAGAGAACGACTACAGTTTAACTCCTGGGCGATATGTGGGTTTTAGTATTGAGATAGATAAAGATTTTGATTATGAGGGGCGAATGGCTGAAATTCATGGAGAGTTGGCTAAGTTGCATGAAGAGGCTAATGGGTTGATGAGTGAGATTTTATCGTGAAGTGGGAAGAGGTACGGTTAGGGGATGTTCTTCAAATTAAACATGGTTGGGCATTTAAAGGAAAATATTTTTCTGATAATGGTAAATATATATTATTGAGTCCTGGAAATTTTTTTGAAGAGGGAGGATTTCGACTTCGAGAAAATAAGGAAAAGTTCTATCTAGGAGAATTTCCAAAAGATTATTTGCTAAAAAAAGATGATTTAATTATTGCAATGACAGAACAAGGAGCAGGATTACTAGGAAGTCCTGCCCTAATTCCTGAGAATGAACGCTTTTTACATAATCAAAGACTAGGATTATTTCATACTTATAATGAGAAAATAATTTTTAAAAAATATCTTTATTATCTATTTTTTACTAAAAATATACGAGGTTTAATTGCTGGTTCTGCAACAGGAACAAAAGTCAAACATACTGCACCTAAAAGAATTTATGATATATCAATCAAACTCCCACCCCTAAAAACCCAAAAAAAAATAGCCAAAATCCTATCAAATTATGATGACCTTATAGAGAATAACCTAAAACAGATAAAGCTACTAGAAGAGAAAGCAAGGCTTACTTATGAAGAGTGGTTTTTACGCTTTAGGGTTGATGGGGTTGAGTTGGAGATAGATAGTGAGAGTGGGTTGCCTTTTGGGTGGAAAACTAATAAATTTAAAAATGTATTAAAGTTTAAAACAGGAAAATTAAATTCTAATGCAGTTGTTGAAAATGGTAAATATGATTTTTATACTTGTGCGAAAGAGATATTTAAAACTAATACTTTTACTTTTGATGAAGAGGTTGTTTTATTAGGAGGAAATAATGCAACAGGTAACTTTTCACTTTTTTATGTAAATGGTAAATTTGATGTTTACCAAAGAACTTATGTCATAACCTCAACAATATTTCCATCTGTTTATATTTATTTTGTAATTCAAAACTATTTACCTTTTTTTAAAAATATTAGTTCAGGTGCTACAACAAAATTTTTAACTATGCAAATTTTAAATCTCATGCCGATAGTTAAACCATCAAACGAAATTTTAGATAAATTTGAAGAAAAAATAAAACCTATTTTTGATAGATTTTTAAATTTAAATCAACAAAACCAAAACCTAAAAGAAGCAAGAGATATTTTATTGCCTCGGTTAATGACAGGGGTTATTGAGCTGTAGGTCGGGTTGCCCTCATCCCGACATAAAC
>JALUKJ010000204.1 GCA_027056615.1 Campylobacteraceae bacterium
TATTTTTTGGATAAATATTTACTTAATGGGATGCCTTGGTTTTTATAGGGGATACTTAAAACTCTTATTTTAGATGAAGCAGACCGAATGCTTGACATGGGTTTTGCTGATGATATTTTAAAATTGGTCTCCAACTTACCAAAACAGAGACAGTCACTTCTCTTTTCTGCAACCTATCCTGAAAAGATAGATAAATTAACTTCTATTATTTTAAAAAATCCAATTAAGGTCAATCTACAAAATAGTGAAACAAAAGTAGATATTGAAGAGTTTGTCTATAGTGTGGAAGATAAAGATAAAGCTCTTTTAACAACACTAAAACACTTTCAACCCTCACTTGCTATTGTATTTTGTAATACCAAAGTCAAAACAGTAGAGGTATCTAACTGGCTAAATGAGAAAGGTTTTGATGTTGCTACACTCAATGGGGACTTAGAGCAATATGAACGTCAAGAGATGCTTTTACAGTTTGCTAATGGCTCTTTGCCTCTATTGGTAGCAACAGATTTAGCATCAAGAGGCTTAGATATAGAGGGGGTTGATTTGATTATTAACTATGATGTACCTATGAAAGAGGAGGATTATACTCACCGTATTGGACGAACAGGTAGAGCTAACAAAAGTGGTTTAGCTGTAACCTTTTGTGATGAGTATGGATTACGTAAACTATCAGAAATTAAACTAAATTTAAAAGTGGACTCTATAGATATACTGCAACCTAATAAAAACTTCTATATGCAAGGAGAAGTGGCTACTCTTTGTATTGATGGAGGGAAAAAGAAAAAAATTAGAGCAGGAGATATTTTAGGAACACTTTGTAAAGATATTGGCATTGACAATAAGCATATTGGTAAAATTAATGTCTATGCTACTCACACTTATGTAGCAATTAATAAATCAGTAATTAAAAAAGCATTTAATGGGTTGAAAAATGGAAAAATCAAAGGGAAAAAATTAAGAGTTTGGTGGTTAAATTAACCACCTTATCCTATTCTTCAGAAAAAGCACCAACAGAAGTTAGATGTTCATAACGTTTCTCTAGCATCTGTTCTACAGTTAACTCTTTTAATGCTTTAACTTGCTCTAAAAAGTACTCTTTTACAACCATAGCAGACTCTTCTTTTGTTCTATGAGCTCCAATAAGTGGTTCATCTAAAACATCATCTACTAATCCATGAGATAGTAAATCTTCTGGAGTAATTTTTAAAGCTTTAGCTGCCTGTTCTACTTTTTTAGGGTCATTCCATAAAATAGCAGCACACCCCTCTGGAGAGATAACGGCAAAGACAGAGTAACGCATCATTGCTAACTTATCTCCAACTCCAATGGCTAAAGCACCACCTGAACCACCTTCACCAATGACCACGGAAATCATTGGAACTTTAATATTTGCAAATTCAAAAAGGTTTTTAGCAATAGCTTCACTCTGTCCACGCTCTTCAGCTCCAAGCCCTGGGTAAGCACCTGGGGTGTCTATAAGCATTAGTACAGGAATATTAAACTTCTCAGCAAGTCTAACGGCACGAAGTGCTTTTCTATAACCCTCTGGATTTGGCATACCAAAATTTCTTTTGAGTTTATGTTTAGTTCCACGCCCTTTTTGTTCACCAATTACCATAGTCTTTTGACCATCAATATAACCTAAATAACATAAAATAGCAGGGTCATCACGAAAAGCTCTATCTCCATGAATCTCATAAGCATCAGTCATAATATAACGAATATAATCTAAAGCATAAGGTCTATCTGGATGACGTGCAAGTTGTAATTTTTGATAGTCTGAAAGACCTTTCATAGTCTTTGCTACCTCTTTTTCAAGCTCATTCTCATGAGCCTCTATAGCATATTCGTCATTTTTTGCACGAGCACCATCAATATCTTCTTGAATCTGCTCAATTTTCTTTTCAAACTCTAAATAGGTTGCCATGCAACTTCCTTATATTTTTTTGAAGATTACAACTCCATTAGTCCCACCAAAACCAAAAGAGTTACTCATAACGGTATTAATTTCAGCGTCACGCACACCATCAGTTACATAATCTAAGTCACAATTTTCATCTGAAGTTGTGTAGTTAATGGTTGGAGGGAGTTTCCCATCTCGCATTGCCATTAACGATACAACAGCTTCGATAGCACCTGCTGCACCAAGACAGTGACCAATTTGACCCTTAATTGAACTCACAGGAGGACAATTTTCTGCTCCACCAAATACCTCTTTGATTGCAGCTGTCTCATTTTTATCATTAGCTGGGGTAGAAGTACCATGTGCATTAATATAATCTATCTTAACATCTCCTGCCATTCTCATAGCAGCCTTCATTGCACGAAGAGGTCCATCTACCACTGGAGTTGTAATATGATTAGCATCACCACTCTCCCCAAATCCTATAACTTCTGCATAAATTTTAGCTCCACGTGCTTTTGCCAACTCATAATCTTCTAAAACAAGTGCTGCAGCACCCTCACCCATTACAAATCCATTTCTATCAGCATCAAATGGTCTTGATGACTCTTTTGGATTATCATTGTTTGTACTCAATGCTTTCATCGCAGCAAAACCACCAATTCCAGCTCCACAAATAGCAGATTCAGCACCTACTACCAACATTCTATCTGCACCATCAAGCATAATAGTTTTAGTAGCCTCTGCAATAGCATGAGTACCAGCAGCACAAGCTGTAACAGAAGCAAGGTTTGGGCCTTTAATACCATGTGCAATAGAGATAAATCCACCCAACATATTAACTAATGATGATGGAATAAAAAAAGGAGAAATACGTCTTGGACCACGATTTTCACAAACTATTGAATTCTTTTCAATATTTGGCAAACCACCAATTCCAGAAGCAGAAGAGATACCAAAACGATCTTTGTCAATATCTTCAGAAAGATTTGCATCTTCCATTGCTTCTTTAGATGCTTTTATTCCAAGCTGAATAAATCTATCTGCTTTCTTAACCTCTTTTGCATCCATTACTGTACTTGGGTCAAAACCAACAATTTCACCAGCAATTCTTACAGAAAACTTAGAAGCATCAAAAAGCTCAATCTCTTTAATTCCACACTCACCATTTAAAATGGCAGAAAAAGAACTCTCTTTATCTTGCCCCACACTGTTTATCATTCCTAAACCAGTAACTACGACTCTTTTCAACTTTGTCTCCTGTACGCTTTTTAAAAAATACATCAAACTACTCAATGGTAGTTTCAAATATTATTTAAACAATAAGTCCCCAAAGGGACTTTTGTTATGCTTTAATATTTTCAATAAATTTAATTGCATCTGAAACAGTTGCAATTTTTTCAGCATCTTCATCTGGAATTTCAATATCAAATTTCTCTTCAAGTGCCATTACTAGTTCAACAACATCAAGACTATCAGCCCCTAAATCTTCTACAAACTTCGAATCTTCTTTTACTTCATCTGCATTTACGCTTAGT
>JALUKJ010000205.1 GCA_027056615.1 Campylobacteraceae bacterium
CTTTATCAATTCCCTCATCAATATTTAAACTAATTTGAGAAGCAACTTGTGCAAATGTTTTAATAGATGTTTTATAGATTCGTAAAGTATCTTCAAAATCTTTTAACTTCTGCTCGGTTCTTTTTAACTCTTGAACATATTTATTTCGTTTAGATAAAAGGGTTAACTCTTTTAAAAGTGATACTTTCTCATGTAGTTTAATTACAGCTTTATTAAGAGAAGCATACTTCTCATCATTCTCCTCTTTTACACTCTTTAACTGTTTTTGATAAGATATTCCATCAAGAATATTAATCGGATTTTCAATCTTTGGCTCAGGGGGTAACTCTTTAATTTTAACCATATTGGCAAATGGGTCTTTTTTATAATCACTCAACTGAGATAGTTTTCCCTCAATAATTTTATACTCATCTTTTAAACGTTTAAGTTCTAGTTTTTCTCTATTAGATAACTTTTTTTCATCACCATACTCCTCTATCTCATCAGCATATTTTTTATGCTTCATCTCTAGTTCTTGATAAGTTTCATAAGGAAGATATTGATTTGCCCAAATATTATCTTTACTAAGCTCATCATCTATTTTTTTCTTCTTCTCTACAAGTTTATCAATTCTAGCTTGTAATAGATTCGCTTCCTTAATACGCTCTGCTTTTTTTAGAAGACGTTTTTGTTCTTCAACTTTTTTTTGAGCTTTTAAAGCTTGTTCTTTCTTTTCTTTTTGTTCTTGCTTCTGTTTAACTATCGCCTTAGTAATAATAGCTATACTCTTAGCATTTTCTTTACTATCATTAGGTGCTTTGCTCTCTAGTAGTGTTGAATCACTCTTTTGTGTTATATTACTATCTTCATTTGCAAAAACAAATATGCAAAAGAGAAGAGAAAGAAAAATCACTTTCATCAATGGACTCACTTAGCAAACTTATTAAGGACTTTTTTAAGCGTTTCTTCATTAATGTCATCACGAATAATATGCCCACCTATCCCCTTAGGTAAAATAAACTTAAGTTTATTGTTTGATGCTTTTTTATCTAAAAAGAATTTATCATAAAAAGCATCTACATCAACAATTTCATAAGTTGTAGGAAGTTGATGTTTCTCTAAAAATTTCTCTACCTCATCCATCTGACTTTGCTCCATTAAGTTCAACTCTACAGCTAAAGCATTTGCCATCATAATTCCTATGGCTACAGCTTCTCCATGAAGATACTTTATATATTGTGTCTCATTCTCAATTACATGTCCAAATGTATGTCCATAGTTAAGTACTGCTCTTATGCCTGACTCTTTTTCATCAAGATTAACAACCTCTGCTTTCAATTCAACCGAACGTTGAATTACCTTTTCTAAACTTTTTCTATCAGAGAAATCAGCCTTAACTAAAAAGTCAAAGTAGTCTCTATCAAACATCACAGCCATCTTAATAATCTCTGCTATTCCTGCTGAAAATTCTCTTTTTGGAAGTGTATTTAAAAAATCAGTATCTATATAAACTGCTTCAGGTTGATAGAATGCCCCTATAAGATTTTTACCATAGGCATTATTGACACCTGTCTTTCCACCCACAGAGGCATCTACTTGTGACAATAGCGTAGTAGGAACTTGCACAAAGCCAATCCCTCTCTGATAGAGTGACGCAGTAAATCCTGTCATATCACCAATCACCCCACCACCAAGTGCAATTAATAGTGACTTTCTATCTAATTTAGCTTCAAAAAGCTTATTTAAAATACTCTCAACAGTTGCCAAGGTTTTAAACTCCTCACCATCTTCAACAGTAACAACATAGAGTTCATCAGCATTTATCTTAGATTTTAAATATTCTAAATGCAGAGCAGAAACCGTGGTATTAGTAACAATAGCTACTTTTCTTTTAAAAGTAAGCTCTGGTATTGTATCAATAACAACGTTATATTTTATGGCTAAATTATTTTCTAAATGAATGGGAACTATCATGATTTTTTAAGACCTATTGTATGAATTATAATTGTTAATATTCTATCTTAAAGTGATATTTAATGGGCTTAATATCTCTAAGCAGATGATATTTGAGTAACAAATGTTCTAATTCTACCACTCCACAGGAATCAATAGTAGAGGATGTTTATGAATAGATAAAATATGCTTACTCAAACGTGTTGAGAAAAAATTTAACCACGAGACATTACTAATCTCTTTACTATAAGGAGCAATATGTAAAACACTATCTTTAGCAAGTAACTCCTTAATAGGATTTGCTCTTTTCTTCTCAATATTGACTTTAAAACTATATAGACGAGAGAGAGTTTCGTAGTGGTCAATAATCTTTTTTGTCTCTTCAAAATCACCTTCAGGATTATAGTCACATAGACTCAACTCTAACTTCAAACTCTCAGAGACATCAAAAACAGAAGTAGATAGTGACTCCATCTCTAACTCTTCACCCATAAGAAGAACAGCTTTGTGAATATTATAAAGTCTCTCTTCTCCAAATATATATATAGGACGCTTAAAAAAGCCTATATGCTCTTTATAACTTCTCTTCTTAAATATATTTTGAGTTAACATAAAGAGTCCAATCTCATATTGACTCATATCAAAATCTATATCTTGAAAGATTTCCTTATCATTATAAGTCACCAAAACCTCAATGTTATCATTTTGTAGATTTTTAATCTCTTTTATCTTGTCTATATCAACAATATTAATCAATCGAATAAAGAGTTTTGTTTTGACCAATTTATTACTTAAAAATATAGCTTCATTGATTTGAGAAAGAACATCTTCTCTCTTTTCCCTCATATCAACTAAAATATACAAATTTTTACCAAAAGGTTCAGGAAAAACCCCTTGCCGTAGATTAATCCGTTTATATACCTCCTCTAAGACTAGAGGATTTCCAATAAGTATAAGTCTATCATTAGGTTTTATCATTGTATTATTGGTAGGAAATATCTGTTTCTCTTGTCTATAAATAGCTACTATCTTCCACTTTCTATGAGAAATAGCCCCCACATGACGAAAAGCAAAACTACTTCCAAGTGGAATAAGTATTTCCATTATCTCACCCTTACCCAAACCTATATTTTTAGCAATCAATGGAACATTTGGAAGATTCTCATATAGACTTGAAGCCATTACTTCATTAATATTTAAAAGATTTAAGTTCTCATCGTCAAAGTTTAAATCATCCCATTTTGAAACAAAGACTATAAAGACTTTCTTATCTATAAAACGAATATTTTTATAAGTAAATTTTGCTTCTAACTTATCTTCAAGTACAACAAATATAGTTGAGAATTCTACCTTCTCCATCAATGTCTTAACACGCAAATATGAAGTTGGGTCTATATCAATATAAGTAATATTATCTATAGTTGCAGAAAGGCACTCTCTGTTTTCTTGACAGCAGTTAATATAGTATTGATTAGAATATATACGGCTTTTCCCTAACCACTTTACAAAATGTTTAGCCATATCACCATTTGCTAAAATCAATACATTTTTCATTAAAATTCCATAATTAATTTTTATATGGAATTATAACATAAGTTAGAAAATATTTAGAACTAAAATTTGAGAGAGATTATTTTAAACTATAATCAAAAAATAGATGCTCAACATTGGAAATTTTAGATGAACTCCTCTATAGGGGTAGGGAAGAAATCTCCCCTTACTGGTGAACGCCTTCGAGGGCGTACCGTTAGAGTTTAAACTATATAAGAAATAACTTAATTTACCCCAAATTAGCTCCCAAAGAACATCCCTCTATTTTAGCTACACGACCACTATGTCGTCCACCCTCAAACTCGGTACTACAAAAAGCATCTATCATACTCTCTACTACACCTTTACCTACTACACGTTCACCAAAACATAATATATTTGCATCATTATGAGCTCTAGTAGCACTAGCAGTATAGGCATCATGACAAAGACCTGCTCGAATACCTTTTACCTTATTAGCTGAAATAGATATACCAATACCAGTACCACATATTAAGATACCAAAACTACCCTCATCGGCTACCACAGCCTCTGCACATTTTTTAGCAAAATCAGGATAATCAACCCTATCAGCATTATCTGGGCCTAAGTCAATAATCTCATGACCTAACTCTCGTACATAGTTTTTTGTAAACTCTTTTAAAGCATATCCTGCATGGTCAGTTGCTATATAAAATTTCATATCTATCTCCTCTTAATATCTTGGCTTTTCAAGTTGTAAATCATCTACAAAAGTACCCAATCTATCCCAACGTACTGTTTTTGTGTTAGAATCAAAAGAGAAATATATAAACCAAGGTTTTCCAATAACATTTTTATACGGTACAGAACCCCAAAAACGACTATCTGCTGAGTTGTCTCGGTTATCTCCCATCATATAGTAGTGACCTTTTTCAACTTTTTTATAAAAAGCATTCATAGGGTGACCAGATGAACTAGTTGTAATAACATCTCCTAACTCTTCAACATAGATAGGTGACATACTTGGTGGATAACGTGGAATAAGCCCTCTACTTACTGTAATCAACGCTGAAAATGAATCACCATGTTCAGGAGCATATTGGATTCCAGGATATTTCTCCATATAAGGATTATCTACCCACAACTTATCTCTAAACTTTTTTATTTTTTTAGAAGGGTAATTCTTTTTAATATACTCATCACCCTCTGCAAAGTGAATATAGAGATGTTTGTCTTGATAGACTATCTCATCGCCACCTGTTGCCACACATCGTTTTACATAGTGAGTCTTATTGTCTCCTGGGTAGAGGAAAATAACAATATCTTCACGTTGTGGTTTATCTCCCTCTATTAGGTGTCCATTACCATTAAAATCTGGAACCAATCTTATATTTAACCATGGAAGTACAGGAAGAGGTATTCCGTAAGAGAACTTTTTAGCAAAAAGGAAGTCTCCTATTTGTAAGGTTCTTTTCATAGAACCCGATGGAATAACAAATGATTGAACCACAAAAAATATAAGGAAAAGAACAATAATAACCGTTCCTGTCCAAGAGCTGGTAAAACGGTAAAGTTTACGTAAAAAATCCATTAATTGTCCTCTTTTATTTTTGAAAATTGTTGAGCTGATGTAAGTGTATTTTGAAGAAGCATCGCAATAGTCATGGGACCCACTCCCCCTGGAACAGGAGTAATGTAAGAACATTTAGGAGATACAGCATCAAAGTCAACATCTCCTACCAATCTACCATCTTCTAAACGGTTGATTCCAATATCTATAACAATAGCACCATCTTTTACCATATCTTCTTTAATAAGGTTTGGCACACCAACACCTACAATAACAATATCTGCTTTTGAAGTATGGGCTTTTAAATCTTTAGTAAAGATATGTGTTACTGTTACTGTTGCATTTTTATTTAAAAGTAGCGAAGCCATTGGTTTACCTACAATATTACTAGCACCTACTACAACCACATCTTGCCCCTCTAAGTCAATGTTGTACTCTTCAAACATTTTCATAACTCCAAGAGGTGTACAAGCTACAAAACTCTCTAGGTTAGAGACCATACGACCAACATTATAAGCATGAAATCCATCCACATCTTTTTTAGGGTCAATGACCTCTAAAATCTTGTTAGTATCAATTTGTGGGGGAAGTGGTAACTGTACCAAAATACCATGAATATGAGGGTTATTGTTCATCATGGTAATAATCTCAATAATCTCATCTTGGGTAATGGTCACTGGCATTTTATGAGCAATAGAGTAAAAGCCTACATTTTTACACGCTTTCTCTTTCATATTCACATAAGCGTGACTTGCAGGGTCATCTCCTACAACAATCACTGCTAAACCAGGAACCATTCCCTGCTCTTTTTTTAAAACTTCTACTTCAGATTGAACATAATCTTGAACTTTTTTAGATAATGATTTTCCATCAATAAGTTGCATATTTTCACTTTAAGCTAATTTTTCGGTATTATATCGAAAAATCTATTTTAGGGAGTTAATCGACCAATGAAACAACTATTACTAATTTTTATACCTCTTTGTCTTCTTGCTAATCAAGAAAATAACCAAAATGCTGAGGAGCAAGAGAGTTTTTTATCAACTATTGAGTATGGACAAATGCTATATAAAAATCCACGTGGTATCTCCTGTAAACAGTGCCATGGTAAAGAGGGAAAAGGTGGACAAAAAATTGCCAAATATTATGACAAATATAAAAATCCAAAGCTACTACGAGGAGTTGATATTCGTAACTACTCTTTTGAAGAGTTAAAAGCAAGTTTAAATAACAAATATAAAGAGAACAATAAAACTAAACATCATAAAATTATGCCAATCTACTACCTTACAGATGAAGAGGTGAAAGCTATCTATACCTATCTTCAAGAGAGTAATAAATAAGCTATTTTTCGGTGTTAACTCTATATTCTGCACTCTTATCTACTTGCTTATTTTTTTAGATTCTAAAATCATATTAAGCATCTCATCTTTTAAAAGCAATTTTTGTTTTTTCATGGTCTCAATCTCTACATCACTCATACCTACACGTCCATGCTCTGCGTCTTTTATTTTGTCATCTAATTCATTATGGTCATTAAAAACTTTAGCAAAGTGTGCATTACTCTGTTTCAATTCTGAAATCTCATTTCTGTATTCTGCTAACATATTTGTTGTATCCTTTAAATGTTTGGTAGATATATTATAATCGAAAATGAATATTATTTCCTTGATTTTGGTTAATAAATTAACAGAAACCTTAGATTTTCAAACCCTTTTAGCTATAATCTCACCAATAAAAACATAAGGTTAACTCTACAATGCACATCTACGACAGCGTAAAAAAAACTAAACTTCCATTTGAACCAATTGTTCCTCATAAAGCCTCAATCTATGTTTGTGGACCAACGGTCTATGATGATGCACATTTAGGTCATGCTCGAAGTAGTCTTAGTTTTGACCTTTTAGCTCGTACACTTAAGGCTCTTGGCTATGAAGTTACTATGGGAAAGAACTTTACCGATATTGATGATAAAATTATTAAAAAAGTTCAAGCTACAGGTGAGAGTTTAGAGCAGATAACTACTCATTATATTAACAGTTATAAAGAAGATATGAGAGTTTTAGGAGTTGGTGATGCAGATATTGAACCTAAAGCTACAGACTCTTTAGAAGCAATAGAGAGTATGATTAAAGGTTTAATAGATAAAGATATTGCTTATGTAGTTAGCTCTGGAGATGTCTATTTTGATACATCTAAAGATTCTAACTATGGAACTATCTCTCATCAAGTTGGAGAGGATGAAGATAATCAAAGCCGTGTGGAGCATAACTCACAAAAGAGAAATCCAAAAGATTTTGCACTTTGGAAAGCATGTGCTTCAAAAGATGATATCTGTTTTGAAATGTCTTTTTCAAATGGTCGCCCAGGGTGGCATATTGAGTGTTCAGCTATGATTGAAAAACACTTTAAAGGTAATGATAAGTTTAGTATTGACATTCATGGTGGTGGAGCTGACCTACTATTTCCTCATCATGAAAACGAAGCCTCTCAAAGTAGGTGTGCTACAGGGCATGAACTCTCTAAATATTGGATGCACAATGGGTTTGTAAACATTAACGGTGAAAAAATGAGTAAGTCTTTAGGCAACTCCTTTTTTGTTAAAGATGCTCTTAAAGTTTATGATGGAGAGATTTTACGAAACTACCTCATCTCAGTTCACTATAGAAATGATTTTAACTTTAATGAAGAAGATTTACTCAACTCAAAAAAGCGTTTAGATAGACTCTATAGGCTTAAAAAAAGAGTAATACCAACCAAAGCCTCTAAACCCAATATTGCCTTTCAAAAAGATGTTTCAAAAGCAATGAAAGATGACCTAAATATCTCTGTAGCCTTAGCTAGAGTTGAGCAGATGATAAGCCAGACAAATGATAGACTTGATGAAAATCCAAAAGATAAAGGGTTAAAAAAAGAGACCTTAGCCAATATTGAGTTTATTGATAAATTATTAGGTATTGGAGGGCAAGAACCTTTTAGTTATTTTCAAATTGGTATAGATAAGCAGACAAAAACCAAAATTGAAGCATTAATAGAAGCAAGAGATAGTGCAAAAAAAGAGAAAGATTATAGAAAATCTGATACCATTCGAGATGAACTTTCCTCTATGGGTATTGCTATTATGGACACAGCTAATGGTACTGTATGGGAAAAAATATAATTTATAAAGTATAAAAACTAATGAAAAACCTATTTAAACAATACCTTCCCTATCTAGTAGGATATAAACGACAATTTTTCTTTGCAATTATAGGGATGATAGCTGTTGCTGTGGGAACAGCAGGAACAGCACAACTTATTAAACCTGTACTTGATGATGTCTTTATTAACAAAAATAGAGAGATGTTAGCACTTATGCCTTTTTTACTTGTAGGAGTATTTGCACTAAAAGGAGTGGGTCAATATATTCAAACATATTATATGTCATACATTGGGCTAGATGTGGTACGTAAACTACGTAATAAATTGGTAAAACACCTTAGCTACCAAGATATGCAATTTTTTCAAACCATGCACACAGGTGAGATACTCTCTCGTGTTACTAATGATATTGGACGTATTCAGACAGTTGTTACAAGCATGATTCCAAATCTTATTCGAGAATCTTTGACTATTGTAGCTCTTACAGGGTATGTTATCTATGAGAGTCCAAAACTTGCTTTTTACTTTTTAATTATTATGCCTTTAGCACTCTACCCTCTTTCGCGTTTAGCAAAAAAGATGAAAAAGTACTCAAAACTATCCCAAGAAAGTACTTCTGATATGACAGCACGTTTAGGAGAGATATTTTCAAATATTGAAGTAATAAAATCTAGCTCTAGTCAAGAACTAGAAGCAAAAAAATTTGAAAAAGAGAACTATAATGTTTTTACCTACCTACTCAAACAGATTAAAGTCAATGCCCTAACCTCTCCTATTATGGAGATACTAGGTTCTGTTGCCATTGGTTTAGTTATATACATTGGAGGAACCGAGGTAATAGAAGACCGTATGACAGTTGGAGCTTTTTTTGCTTTTGCTACAGCTCTTTTTATGCTCTATACACCTATTAAAAGAATTTCATCACTATATAATCAAGCACAAGATGCTGTTGTTGCAAATGAGCGTATGTTTGAACTACTTAATAACCAACCAACCATACAATCAGGGAAAATTGAACTAAAAGAAAAGATAGAACATTTTTCTGTCTTAAACACTTCACTAAACTATAATGATAAAACAGCTCTAAATAATATCTCTTTAGGGGTAGACAGAGGTGAAAGCATTGCCCTTGTAGGTGACTCTGGAGCAGGTAAAAGCTCTTTAGTAAACCTCTTAGTTCGTTTTTATGACCCTAGCGAAGGGGAGATTATGATTAATGAAAAATATAATATAAAAGATTTAACACTAGAGTCTCTACACCAACGAATTGCCTATGTAACTCAACGTATCTATATTTTTAACGATACCATTGCTCAAAATGTAGCTTATGGTCAAGAGTTTGATGAACAAAAAGTTATTAACGCACTCAAAAAAGCTCACGCTTTAGAGTTTGTAGAGCTATTAGAAGATGGTATCAATACCATGTTAACAGAAAATGGAAACAACCTATCTGGTGGACAAAGACAGCGTATTGCCCTTGCACGAGCCATCTACAAAGAGCCTGATGTTCTCATTTTAGATGAAGCTACCTCTGCACTTGACAACAAGAGTGAAGCCCTTATTCAAAAAGCTCTACATAATTTAAAGTCTGAAATGATGACTATTACTGTTGCCCACCGACTTAGCACTATTGAAAACTCAGATGCTATTTTGGTCTTTAAAGAGGGTGAGATTGTATGTCGAGGGCAACATGAAGACCTCATCAAGGAGTGTGAAGAGTATCAGAAACTAGCCAAGGTCTTAGGCTAAAATAGTTCGTTTATTGCACTTCTCTAACTCTTTTTTTAGACGCTCTACCTCCTTTTTTAAAAGTTTATTCTCCTCTTTGAGAGTTAACTTTTGAGAAGTAGTTTCTATAATATTCTCACTAACCCTCTTCTCTTGTTCCTCTTCTATAACAATATATTGAACCTCTTTACCATCAACTTCTTCAATCACACTTTTAACATCACCATTTCTTGCCATTTTCATCACATTAAAGTAACTTAGTTTATGCAGTTTTGAATACTCTCTTAGAGTTAATTTTTTCATCAAAAACCTCCAAGGAAACCTCGTCCATAATCTGTGATTTGGACGAGGAGGAATTGGAGGAGCTTGTTATTGTTTAATAGTTGCGATTGAGTAAGCATACCCATCTCCTTTCTGTATTGTTTTACAATATTTGTGATTAATGCCTTGGATTGTACCTGTATTGGTTGTGATATTAAAATTCCCACTAACTCGAACAGCTACTTTTCCAAGATAAGTTCCTATCTTTTTTCCTTTAGTGACGATTGCTTTTACAATGTCGCCTGTTTGAAAACCTTTTACGATTTTAGAGCCTTTAGCTTTTGTTCTTGGAAATCCAAACCTATCCATTCTGCACATTTGACGACTTCCTCGACCTTGGGCTTTAACCTCTAAAACGCTATTGGTTACAATCTTATATTTATAGTTATCTCCTATGCACATTGCATCATAATAGTGTTCTTTTGGC
>JALUKJ010000206.1 GCA_027056615.1 Campylobacteraceae bacterium
GGGCTTATTAATAAGATAAGAGAGTTTCTATCTCAAATGGGTACAGATTTTACTTTTGTCGGAAATCAGTATAAGTTAGAGATAGATGATGAAGAGTATTTTATAGATTTACTTCTTTATCATAGAAGATTAAGGTCTTTAATAGCTATTGAGCTTAAAATAGGTAAATTTAAACCAGAATATGCAGGAAAAATGAGCTTTTATCTCTCTATTTTAAATGATACGATAAAATTACCTGATGAAAATCCATCTATTGGTATTATTATCTGTAAAGAGAAAAATAGAACTATTGTAGAGTATGCTCTAAAAGAGACTCATCAACCTATTGGTGTGGCTACTTATAAAATGTCTAAAGAGTTACCACAAGAGTTGAAAGAGTTTTTGCCAACTGTAGCTGAGATTGAGGAGAGTTTGGTGGGGTATTTAGGGGTTTTGGATGTTAAATAAATCAATATTAAATAATAGAGTTGAAAAATAATGAATATATTAGCCATTATTCCAGCAAGAGGTGGTTCAAAAGGGATACCTCGTAAAAATTTAAGACTTCTAAATGGTAAGCCATTAATCTATTACTCGATAAAAACAGCACTATCTTCAAAATATAATTTTGATGTATATGTCTCAAGTGAAGATGATGAAATTTTAAATATAGCTACACAGTTTGGAGCAAAAGTTCATAAAAGAGATATAAGTATAGCTAATGATAAGACTACTCTTGACCCTGTAATATATGACTGTTACACATACGCAAAAACAATAGAGAATAAAGAGTATAGTTTTATTATTACGATGCAACCAACCTCTCCACTTCTAAAAAGTAGCTCTTTAGATAATGCAATTGATAAAGTTTTAAACAATGGTGATATAGAAACAGTTATAGCTGCTAAAGATAATACTCATCTATCATGGAGAAGAGAAGAAAATCAATTTTTACCAAATTATAAAAAAAGAGTTAATAGACAATATTTAACACCTACTTTTACAGAAACAGGTGGATTTTTTATAACTAGACAAAATATTATATCTCCTACTAATAGGATAGGTAAAAATGTTGAGCTTTATATACTCTCAAATGGAGAAGAGATTGATATTGATACCTATGAAGATTGGAATATTTGCGAGTACTATCTCAAGAGAAAACATATAGTTTTTGTGGTAACAGGAAATACTAAAGTAGGGCTTGGTCATGTCTACAACACTCTTCTTATTGCTAATGATATTTTAAATCATAAGATTACTTTTTTAGTAGATAAAGATAGTCAAATGGCGTATGATAAAATAGCTTCAAATAATTATCCAGTCTTTATGCAAAAAGAGAATGATATTGTTGATGATATAAAAAAAATAAATGCAGATGTAATTATAAATGATAGATTAGATACAGATAAAAATTATGTAAATAGTTTAAAAGAGTTAAGTTTAAAAGTTATTAATTTTGAAGATTTAGGAGATGGTACTAAAAGTGCAGATTTAGTTATAAATGCTATCTATCCAGAGAAACAAATTTTTAAAAATCACTACTTTGGACATAAATATTTTATTTTGCGAGATGAATTTATATATTCTAAACAAAAAGAAAATATTACAAATGTTAAGAAAATTCTCATAACTTTTGGAGGTGTTGACCCTAATAACTATACAGCAAAAATTCTTGAATCCATTTATAATTACTGTACAATTAAAGGAATAGATATCATAGTGATTACGGGGTTTGGATATAAAGAGTATGAGTCATTAAAAAAATTTGATCAAATCACTATAAAAAAGAATGTATCAAATATATCTAAGTTTATGCTAGAAGCAGATTTGATTTTCACATCAGCAGGTCGAACTATTTATGAAGTTGCCAGTATAGGCACACCAGCGATTGTTATAGCACAAAATGAGAGAGAACTTACACATTTTTTTGCTTCTAGCGAATTTGGATTTTTAAATCTGGGATTAGGCTATAATATTTCAAATGAAATGTTGAGAAAGAGTTTCATAGAATTAGTAAACTCAGCTGAAAATAGAGAATACATGAGTAGACTAATGAAACAAGTAGATTTGAAAAATAATAGAAAAAGAGTGATCAAATTAATTCAAAATGTGATAGAGGAGTAAGCTGTGAAACTTGTTGAGTTATTTAATACTATTAATCCCTATGAAAAAAAACTGTATAAGCCATATATTATAGCCGAAGCTGGAGTAAATCACGAAGGAAGCATGGAGATAGCAAAAAGGCTGTGTGACGAAGCTAAAGAGGGTGGAGGGGATGCCATCAAATTTCAAACCTATAAAGCAGATACAATAGCATCAAAAGACTCTCCTGCTTATTGGGATACTTCAAAAGAGCCAACCAAGTCCCAATACGAACTCTTTAAAAAACATGACAGTTTTTGGATCGATGAGATGCAAGAGCTTAAAGAGTACTGTGATGCAATCGGAATAGAGTTTTTGAGCACACCGTTTGATATAGAGAGTGCGACATTTCTCAATGATATGATGGATGTGTTTAAAATCTCTTCAAGTGATTTGACAAATAAACCATTTATAGAATATATATGTGATTTCAATAAACCAATCATTCTCTCAACCGGTGCAAGCAGTTTAGCAGAGATTGCTGAAGCGGTATCGTGGATAGAGAAAAAAGGTAATCCTCTGGCACTGCTTCACTGTGTACTCAACTACCCTACACCTGACAAAAATGCGAACCTTGGGATGATTTGTGACTTAAAAACAAGATTTCCGGATAAGATCATAGGTTACAGTGACCATACATTGCCTAAAGATATGAAAGTATGTGAGATCGCTACTTTGCTTGGAAGTGTCATTATAGAAAAACATTTCACTCATGATAAAACACTTCCGGGAAACGATCACTATCATGCAATGGATAAAGATGATTTGAAACTGTTTAGAAGTAATCTTGAACGAACTTTTGGAATATTGGGAAGTTTTAAGGTGGAAGCTCTTGAAGATGAAGAACCCGCACGAAAAAATGCACGAAGAAGCTTAGTAGCTAAAAGGTTTATACCAAAAGGTAAAATTATCGAAAAAGATGATCTTACTTTCAAAAGACCGGCAAGCGGAATTAGTCCCAAGTTTATAGATGAAGTAGTTGGGGGGAAAGCCCTGAGAGATATAAGTGAAGATGAGATTTTGAAGTGGGATATGATTAAATGAAAAAAATAAAAATATTATTTCATACACAACCAAATATAGATAGTTTTAATGCTCAAGATTTAAATGGAAGAGAAATAGCTTCTCGTCTAAATAGTGATATTTTTGAAGTTTATTTTATAGATGTATTAGGAACAGATATTGATTCAAAGTTACAAAAAGATAATATAAAAATTTTAAAAGTTAATTCAAAAAATCAATTTATAAAAAAAATTCAGATATTTAAATATAAGCTATTATATAAATATGATATTTCTTTTT
>JALUKJ010000207.1 GCA_027056615.1 Campylobacteraceae bacterium
TAGAGAGAAGAGTAGTCTTTCCACTTCCACTAATACCTTTTAAGATAACACATTCACCCTTTTTAATATGTAGATTTATATTAGTAAGGATTTTACTCTCACTATTTTCATGGTAAAAGCTTTTAGATAGATTTTCTACAGTTATCATAACATCGCCTCTTTAGGATTGGTTACTGAAACTCTCCATACAGGTATGATTACTGCTGTTATAAATGGTAGAGCATAGAGTAGAAATATGGAACTTAGAGTTGCCATATTGACAACAGGGGTAAACTTAACACTACTGTAGATGTTTTGAGAGCCTAAAAATATGTTTTTAAGCAGAGGGGCATCAAATATAAATACAAAAATATAAGCCATAAAGACCCCTACAATAAAGGAGGTAAGTATAATTATAAATGTCTCCATAAATTTGAGTTTTAGAACATCGTTAATGCTCCAACCCAAAGCTCTAAGCAGTCCAATATTTCGTTTTTCTGTTGAGTAGACCATATTGTAACGTTGATATAAGATAAGTGAAAAGGTCATTAAGACAATTAAAAAGAGAATAAGAAAAAAACCACCTTTGTAGTTATATAGATTTTGGTATGACTTTTTGACCTCATTTTTATTGACTACTTGTAGGTCATAGTGTAATGCTAAGAGTTTATCGTTTATCTCTTCCCATTCAGAGGGATTTGGCACATTAAATCCAATATCGGTAACCTCATCTTCTCTATAACCTAAAACTTTACGAGCTAAATCAATGGGCATAACAATCATATCGTTTGTTAAAAGTTGGGTATCTTTAGGAAGAGTATTAAAGATTTTAACATCTACAAACTCACCTTTGGGTGTTAAGAACTTATAGCTTTTATTGTAAAAATGCTTTTTTAGATACTCTTTTACTCCCACACCTACTAACATCTGTTTAGTTTTCAAAAACTCTTTAACATCAATATCTTTCATAACTTTTTCTAAAACTTTATGGCTCTGCTCTTCAAAAAAGTCAACCCCCACAATCAAAGCAGATTTCTCTTTAGTTTTAAAAAAGTAGCGTCCATAGACTCTAGGTGTTACCTTTGTAACTCCATAAATATCAACCAGTTCGTCACTCCACTCTAACGGTACAGGAACACCTTTACCACCTTGTAGACGTGTAACAACAAAGTCAGGTTGTGCTTTTAGAGTCTCTTCTAATGAAAAACGTATAGAAGAGGAGAGAAATAGAACGCTAGAGAGTAAAAAGATTAGTAGTATAGAGATAATAATAATGCTAATATGTTTATGACGCTCTTTAAAGAGTTGTAGTGTTAAAAAGTGTAAAAAAGGACTATTCATAGATAAAATTCATCTTTCGTAAATTTGGCATCTCTGGATAGGTAGGGTTATAAAGAGATTCATCATAAGCAACAGAGAGGGATAGTTTTGATTGGTGAGTAAGTTCTATTATATTTTGGAGTGCTTCTATGTTCTCTTTTTTAGGAGATTGCCAATAGTGCAAAGTTATACTAACAATCATAGCTATTAGTACAAGGTTTAAAACTAAAAAAGATTTTATCATTCATTATACTCAATACCATCAAGTGCCATTACAATCTTAGGAGTAATATCTTGAAACTTAATAATCTTTTTACCCTTATGGTCTTTCATAAAGTTTTGAGCCTCTTTTTCAGTCTCAAAAGGCACTAACTCCTCACCCATTGGACCATAGACATCAGAACCAATAACATAAAAGGCTTTTTTAGCATCAATCCCTTTTAATGTGTAAAAATCTGTTACTTTAATCTCTTCTATTTTACTTCTATCGTAAGGAAAGTCTGCATCAAAGATATAAAATTTCATCATATCTTTAACCCCATCAAAGTAGTGTTTTGTATCTCCTATTTCCATAAGTGCAACCCACTTAGGGTATTTGTTTATAATCATACCACAAACAGGACATTTACTATCTTTTGGTAGGTTTATACTCTCCTCTTTTTTGCTAGTAGTGTTTTTATCTTTTGATAGTAAAAAATAGATTAGTGCCTCTTTGTTTCTTTTGTTGAGTGCAATACAAGGCTTAACTTCATCTATCTCTTTAGAAACTTCCTCAAAAGTTTTAGTTGTAATTTTAGAGAGTTTTTTTTCATCACAAAGTTTGTTAGAGACTCTCTCTCCCTTTTGAATTAATTTAGCTTGTCTCTTTTCTGAAATTTTGGAGTTACTATTTTCTGCAAAAACAGAAGAGAGAAGAAGTAAAACTAAAAGGAGAGTAGCTTTCATATATTTTAAACCTTATTTTGTACTATTTCTATCATTTAAATAGAGTGCAATAGCTTGAAGTTTTTTGCCCTTAATATTACCACAAATATCATTTGCTTTAACATAAGCTTTTGCCTCTGCCACACTACCAAAGCTTTTCTTTACAGGCTTACACATTTTAGAAAACATCATTTTACCTTTTTTTGCCATCATTGCTTGTTTTTTGTGAATCATTCCACTCTCTTTTGCAAGGTTACCTTGAACTAACTTAAGAACTTCATCAAAGCTTTTAACATCTCCAGAGAACTTTTTAGCAAAAGCTTGGGCATCTTCTTTAGTTGAAAAAGCATACTTACTAACTTTACTCATAGTTCCTGCTTTTGTACTTCCAACAACATACCATGCACTCTTAGCATCTATAAACTTTAGAGTCTTAACATCGACTACTTTTATATTTGTCACATTATGTTCACTCATACTCTCAGCTAAACAGTGAATAGAGCAGTACTGTTCTGTAGTCCCATTTACATCTCCTGCATGGTTTGTTTTGTAAAACATTGGAAGTGTCATACCACATATTTTACAGTATAGTCTATCTTCTCCTTTTTGGAGTATTTGAGCTTGACTAAAAGGTACAGCTTGAAAACGAGTTGGCATCTTTTTAGGGCTATTTGGCTCTTGTGCAAAAGATGTAGTAAAGAGTAGTGCAAGTAGTAGTAATATCATTTTTTTCATGATTTTCCTTATTTTGTTAAAATTTTGATATATTTTATACTTTTAGTGTTAATTTAGTGTTAAACCCTCTCCCAATCATACCCAACAACATTACGACTCTCAGAATCAAATTCCACCCCAACAATATAAATCTCTTTACCACTAGAGAGATATTTGTTAAAATACTCTTTGCTTTTTATCTGCTCCAAAGCCCCTTTTTTATCGACTTTAAACTCAAAAATATAGATATAATCATCAATAAATACGCTCAAATCTATTCGTCCATCATTAGTTACATCTTCAGCTAATACTTTGTCAAACCCTGCACCTACAAAATAGGCATAGATAACACTGGCATAAAAGCCCTCATACTCCTCTATATCATTTTTGGTAAAGTTATTATAGGCAATAGAGGCAAAGAGTGATTTTATGGTCTGCTCCACATCATCAAGATTAGCAACTTCAAGTAAATCTACTAAATCA
>JALUKJ010000208.1 GCA_027056615.1 Campylobacteraceae bacterium
TCTAAAAGCTTTTACCATGAAAATAGTGAGAGTAAAATCCTTACTAATATAAATCTACATATTAAAAAGGGTGAATGTGTTATCTTAAAAGGTATTAGTGGAAGTGGAAAGACTACTCTTCTCTCTATTATTGCAGGATTAGATAAACCATCAGCAGGTAAAGTGCTAATAGATGGTGACCCAATCTCTAAACTACCTGACCTTTTTGCTTCTGAACTTCGTGCTAAAAAAATTGGTATGATTTTTCAACACTTTAATCTTTTTGAACATCTATCTGTTTCTGAAAATACAACTATTCCTCTTATTCCATCAGGTCTGACAATGAAAGAAATTAATAAAAATGTAGCAAGAGCATTAAAAGTTGCAAATATCTACCATAAACACTCACTTGTAGCCTCTAGACTTTCAGGTGGAGAGAAACAGAGAACGGCTATTGCTAGGGCATTGGTTGCAAATCCAGATGTTATTTTGTGCGATGAACCAACAGCCAATTTAGACAAAGAGAACTCTTTGTTGTTTATAGAGACTATTAAAGAGCTTCATAGTATGGGTAAAACTATTGTTATTGCAACACATGACCCACTCTTTGAAAAATTAGAGTTTGACAATCGTGTAGTTCCTATGGTCAATGGTAAAATAGTTTATGAATGAAATACTCTTTTCAAATCAAGTTATTATCTATCTGTTAAGTGAAACTACTCTTTTTGTTCTACTGCTTATAGCCTTTATAATCTCTGTCAAAATTTTAATAAAGTGGGATTTTAACAGCTTTAGCCCCACTCAATTTAAACTGGAGAAACAAGCCTATTTAGTAAGTACCATAACTCTTTTTGTCTTTTTAATTAAATTTATACTACTTATCTATTTTGTTTTTACTGTTGACTCTTTGTCTGTTTTAGTTCCTGGAGCAATGTGTGGAGCAGGAGTCATAACAGCTAATGAGTATGGAACTCTGCTACTTGGTTTAAAACTTCTGCTTCTTGCTCTATTAATCTTTTGGTTCTATTTGCACTTTTACGATACACATACAAAAGAACACCTATACTTTAAAGATAAATCATGGGTATTTTTAGCTATTTTTGTTCTTGTAGTGGTTGAACTCTTTTTAGATTTTCAATACTTTTTAAATATTGACACACATCAACCTGTAAGTTGTTGTTCTGCTCTCTTTGGGCAACTAGAGGGTGCAAACCCCCTACCCTTTGGACTCAATATTGCACTTCTATTAACCCTATTTTATCTACTCTATATTTTGGTGATTTTAACACTAAATTTAAACTATAAAGTGGTCTACATTGTCTCTAATCTACTCTTTTTATATATTGCTTACTATGCAGTAGTCTACTTTTTTGGAACATATATCTACCAACTACCAACCCACAAATGCCCATTTTGTATGCTACAGTCTAACTACTTTTATGTAGGCTACTTTGTGTGGGGCTTTCTATTTATAGGAACATTTATTGGTATGGGTGATGTACTCTCTTCATTTGTTATTGGTACTCAAAATCTAAAACACCAAAAAATAACTAGCTATTTACTTAGCTTATTTGTGCTATTATGCACCTCTTATGTGGCTATTTATTGGCTAAAAAATGGAGTACTATTGTGAAAAAACTTTTACCACTACTTATTATATTTGTTATTTTAGGTATCTCGGCTGTTATTTTTATCTCTATGGCAAAAAATGACCAACCCATCACTATTGCAAAGGGTAACAAAGAGATGAAAGTCTTGGATTTTAAACTTAATTTTACTAATGATTCTCATTGTAAAATGCTTATTCGCAAAAAAGAGAATGCCTTAGAGGTTGCTACTCCAAGTGGAAAGACATGGTTTTTTGATGACCCTGCTTGTATGGTAGAGTGGATTCAAGATAAATCATTTAAAGATAGTTCAAAAATTTGGGTCTACACGATTGACACCAAAAGATGGATAGATGCTAAAAAAGCGTGGTATGGAGTAACTGACAAAACAGCCATGCACTCAGGATTTGGAGCAAGAGAGAATAAAATAGAAAATACTATTGATTTTGAAGAGATGTCTCTACGTGTGCTAAGAGGTGAAACTCTAGCTAATCCTAAAATTAGAAAAAAACTTTTAGGGGATTAAATGGAAAATATTGACTTAATATCTATAGCTACTATAGCTTTTTTAGGTGGTTTTGGACACTGTATTGGAATGTGTGGGGGAATTGTTATTGCCTATAGTAGCCATAAAGTAGATAGTAAATGGTCAAAAGTTGTTCAAACTCTAGCTCATCTTAGCTACTCATTTGGAAGAATTACTACTTATGTAATGTTAGGTGTTATCTTTGGTGCTATTGGTGGTGTAGTACAGTTTAATGGCTACACTACAGCAGGTATGACTATTTTTGCAGGTATATTTATGATATTTGCAGGGCTTTCACTTTTTGGTAAATTAAAATTTTTAACTAAATTAGAACACTCTTTTTCAAGTACAAAACTCTATCAAGATGTTTTTCGCCATGTTTTACGCTCAAAGTCACTCTATAGTTTCTATATTTTAGGTCTTTTAAACGGACTTTTACCTTGTGGTTTAGTCTACTTTTTTGCTGTAACTGCTGCTAGTACAGGTAGCCCTCTTTGGGGAGGAGTGGTTATGTTTATATTTGGTGTTAGCACAGTTCCTGCTCTATTTGGTTTAGGAATTTTTACTCAAATATTAAGTAGAAGCTCATTAAGAAAAGTTATGATGAATATAACATCTATTATTGTTATTTTATTTGGGATTTATACTATATATAGAGGATATGACTTTATAAAACATCCAGATAAATCGGTGTTGAACTGTTGTGAGTCGGAGCATGAAGAGGATAGGAATATTAGTGGAGTTGTTCCGTTTAAGCAACATAAATAGCAATAAAATAAGCTCAAATTTTCTAAGTTTAAATAAGAGAGAGTCAAGTGATTTCCTATTAAATTAACATTCAGTTCATCTTGGTAGTATATACTATACTACTACTTCAGGAGATTAAATGGCATGTTTCATAAGTAGTTTACACTTTGGAACCGATGGCTTTAGCCCAATGCCATTGAATTAAGGAATAAATATTAAAAAACTGTAGGTTCGATTTCATCGAACGGATTGTTTTATGGGCTTCAATTTTTTGTTCGATAAAATCGAACCTACAGTATTTGGGCTTAATTCAATGGCATTGTGGCTTTAGCCTCGCTTATTATTTTTCGGGACTAAAGTCCAATGCCAATGAATTAACGAATTAATGTTTGGAATCTGTAGGTTCGATTTCATCGAACGGATTGTTTTACGGGTTCTGATTTTTTGTTCGATGAAATCGAACCTACAGGATTTGAGCTTAATTCATTGGCATTGGACTAAAGTCTCCGATTCCTAAAAAAAGTGTAAACTACTTTTCGGTAGATATGAAGGATACC
>JALUKJ010000209.1 GCA_027056615.1 Campylobacteraceae bacterium
CAGCAGCTGCCAATAAATATCTGTCAAAATTTACTTTTTCAAGTGCCAATGCTGTTAATTTTTCAATTTTCATCTTTATCCTTATGGTTAATTTTATTTCAAACTAGGAACCGATAGCTTTAGCCTCGTTATGTTTGGGTGTAAACACTCCGATTCCAAAAAGTTTTAGAATAATCTATTCTACTACAGAACAGAGGTCTCTGTTTCCATCAACAATCTTTAAAAGATTTCCTTTTTCAAACATATTACAGACAATAATAGGAAGATTATTCTCTTTTGCTAATGCAATAGAGGTATCGTCCATAACTCTAATATCGTCTTCTAAAGCTTCATCATAGGTTAAGGTTGGTAGTTTGACGGCATCATCAAATTTGTGTGGGTCTTTGTCATAAACACCATCTACCTTTGTTGCTTTAATAATACAATCGGCTTCAATCTCAGAAGCTCTAAGAGTTCCTGCTGTATCGGTGGTAAAGTACGGATTCCCTGTTCCTCCTGCAAAAACAACTACACGCCCTTTGTCTAGGTGTCGCTTAGCACGACGAACAATAAACGACTCACCAATCTCTTGCATATCAATAGCAGAGAGCAAACGTGCATCTAACCCAGCATGTTCAAAAGCCTCTTGCAAGGCGATACCATTTATACAAGTTGCCAACATACCCATATAGTCACCAGAGGTTCGTTTAATGACACCATCAGCAGCTGCTGTAACACCACGAATAATGTTTCCACCACCAATAACAACAGCAACTTCAATACCATTGTCGATTAAAAGTTTTATCTCTTGTGAGATAAAATGTAAGATTTGAGTATCAATTCCATACCCCTTCTCACCAGCTAACGCTTCACCAGAAAACTTTACAAGTACTCTTTTTTTTGCCATATTTTGCGACCTCTGTTTTAAGACGCAATTTTACCCAAATGCTCTTAATATTGGTTGACTTTTGTTATACTTGCAAGAAAAATAGAATTAAAGGATTTCCTATGTCAACATTAACACAAGAAGAGAGAGAGATTATAGAGTCAAGCATTAGAGATATTCCAGATTTCCCCAAAAAAGGAATTGTTTTTAAAGATATTACTACCATTTTAAATAACCCTAAAGCATTTCAAACACTTATGAATCACCTAACTAAACGTTACAAAAGTTACAATTTAGACTATGTAGCAGGTATAGATGCTCGTGGTTTTATTTTCGGTGCTATCTTAGCTGATAGATTGGGCATAGGTTTTGTACCTATTCGAAAAAAAGGAAAACTACCCTATACGACTGTTTCTGAAAAATACTCATTAGAGTATGGTTTTGATGAAGTAGAAGTACACATTGACGCTTTTCCAAAAGAGAAGGCAAGAGTTTTACTTATAGATGACCTAATAGCCACAGGAGGAACAGCTAAAGCAGGTGTTTCACTTATTGGGAAAGTTGGTGCTACTTGTGTAGAGGCTTGTTTTATTGCTGAGTTGGACTTTTTAAAAGGGCGTGAGGGGATTGAAAGTGAGGTCTATTCTGTTTTGCATTTTGAGTAATAAATTGCGTAGGTGTTATTATCTCATATATGCGTCAACTTAAGATTTATATACAAATTTATGTTGGAAACGGTGTAGGTCGGGTTGCCCTCATCCCGACATCAATTGATATAAATAAATATTTTATCGTTCAATATATATTTGCCAATTTTGTTTTGTTCTATCAAGTTTTCAATTTATGTATGTTTATGTCGGGATGAGGGCAACCCGACCTACAGACTGCCATCTTTTTTAAAAAAATAAGCTTCTACTTTATGTAAATTATGGCTTAGATTGACATATATGTGACATGGTCACACCTACGTGTAAATCGTTCTTGAATTTTAAAATCAGCATATTTTTTAATAAAAACGCCATAAATTCGCCTACTTACTGATAATGTAAAAAGATAAATTTTTTGAGGGGAATATTTTTGATGTGGCTCCGGATGTAGGATTCGAACCTACGACCAAATGATTAACAGTCATCTACTCTACCACTGAGCTAATCCGGAACAGTTACTATGAAGAAAAATTTTATGGCTCCGGATGTAGGATTCGAACCTACGACCAAATGATTAACAGTCATCTACTCTACCACTGAGCTAATCCGGAACAATCATTTAAAACAGTCTGTCTTAAATTGGAGTGCGATTATAGACAAAAATCTCTTTTATGTCAAGAGATTTTTTGATTTTTTACTTATCCTATAATATTTTTAACAAAAAAGTCATAATTGGCATAAGTTTCTAACTTAATTTTCTTATTATCTACAAGTAGTTGCAATCTCTCTTTACTGGCATCATCAAACAATACATCAATATCTTCAGGGGTTAATGGACGTTTTTTAATGGTCTCTAAAATATCATCTTTAGAGTAGCTAGAGGCTTTTGCCGAGAGTTTTTGACGATGAGCAATATAAATAGGCAATGTAGCATCAAACCATGTTGAACGCTCTAAAATATCCTCATAACTCAAACCCTCTACAGAGTAAGCAGGTGGTCTGTCTATGGTTCCTATATCTATACGAGTTGGTTTAAGCTTTAATAGGTAGCTATTTAAAGCTCTTATCTCCTCTTTTGTATCATTTATACCTTTGACCATTAAAATCTCTACAATTAAAGGCTTAGAGAACTTCTCTTTAAAACTTAACATTCCCTCTTTTATCTGTTCTACATCAATTCCTTTATTGGCTCTATCTAGCCTTTTTAGACAACGAGGTGTAGCACAATCTAAAGAGAGTTTTACGCTGTCAAATTTCATAAGTGCCTCTTGAATATCAGCTTTATTAATAGTAGAAGCGTTAGACAAAATTAGTGTTTTTATATTTCCCTTAACACTATTTATTTTATTCATAAGTTCAGATAAATAGGGGTAAAGAGTCGGTTCTCCATTGGCTGTGACCGTTAAAACATCAATATCTTGATGTTCAGCTAAAACACCATTTAAAGCCTCCATAATCTCCTCTACCGAAACCACATCTTTATAAGCTCCCATAGTCTTAGCAGGTTCAAGTTCACAGTAGAGACAGTCAAAGTTACACTGCTTTTTAGAGGGGCTAAGGTCAATACCAAGCGACTTTCCAAAACGTCGTGAGTTAATAGGTCCAAAGATAATAGGCATATTAATTAATTCCATATAGTTTCAAAAGGCTCTCAACTTTTGGTTCTCGACCAAGCCACTGTTTGTAGAGACTAGACATATCTTCTGAACCACCCTTGTTTAAAATATATTTTAAGTAACCATCTGCTTTTTCTTGATTAAAGCCTTTCTCTTCATCTAAACACTCATAGAAAGCATCTGCACTCAATACCTCTGCCCATTTATAAGAGTAGTACCCAGCTGAGTAGCCACCTGCAAAGATATGAGCAAACCCATTTTGAAACTTATTGTACTTTGGAACAGGTAAGAGAGCCGTTTTTTTGCGAATATCATCTAACAGAGCCTGAACCTCATCTCCTTGATAGAGCTTTTTATGAAGATTAAAATCAAACAGAGAGAACTCAACCTGACGTAAAATCCCAAGAGCAGATTGAAAGTTTTTGGTCTCTTTGATTTTATCTAATAGCTCATCACTCATTGGCTCTCCACTCTTATAGTGAAAAGCAAACTTCTTTAAAATAGGCTTCTCATAAGCAAACGCTTCCAAAAACTGTGACGGAAATTCCACAACGTCCCAAGCTACACCATTAATACCTGAAATTGAACGCTCTTTACATCTTCCAAAGAGATGGTGAATAGCATGTCCCATCTCATGAAATAGGGTTACAACATCATCATGACGTAGTAGGCTTGGGTTCTCATCGGTCGATGGTGAAAAGTTACAAACTACAAAAGCAGAAGGTAAATGTTCTTTACCTTGCCCATCAATATAATGTGTTTTCCAATCATGCATCCATGCTCCACCTCTTTTGCTCTCTCGTGCTTCAAGGTCAAAGTAAATTCGCCCCGCTAAGTTGTTTTCCCTATATATATCAAAAGTTTTTACCTTTTCATTCCAAACAGTTACATCAACCTCCTTAAACTCAACACCAAAGAGTCCAGAGACCACATTTAGCAGACCTTGAAGCACTTTTGACTGCTCAAAATAGGGCTTTGTCATACTCTCATCAAAATTAAACTTCTCTTTTTTAAGCTTTTCAGAGTAGTAGGCTACATCAAACCCTTGTAATGACTCAATGCCATCTGTACGTAGAGCAAACTCTTTTAGCTCCTCTAGCTCCTCTTTGGCTTGTGGAAGTGCTTTTTCTCCTAACTCCTCTAAAAACTTCGTTACATCATATATAGTAGAAGCATCTTTAGTTGCTAGTGAATATTCGGCAAAATTTTCAAATTCAAGCAGTTTAGCCTCTTGTTGTCGAAGTTCCAAGAGCTGGTCTATCACCTCTGCATTTTCAGGGGCTCGACTTGTATAAGCTCTAGCCATCTCTTCACGCTTAGCTCGATTGCTACCATAGGTCATATAGGCTAGATAAGATGGAGTTTGTAGCGTAAATTTATAAACAGTTTTTCCATCTATCTCTGTTTTAGCTAATGCTAAGTCACTATGGGGTATTTCAGCTACATCACGCTCATCTTCAACTATCATCTCAAAAGCATTGGTTGCATCTAGTAGATTTTGAGAAAAGTTATTGCCTAGTTCACTAAGCTTTAGGTTTATCTCTTCTAGCTCTTTTTTCTGTTCTTGTGAGAGTTCAGCCCCAGAGAGAACAAAATCTCTTACATCATTTTCTAGTACCCTGTGTTCTTCTTTATCATTACTACTAATCTTTTTGAGTTTAGCATAGAGTGCCTCATTTTGAGAGACAGCACTTGAAAACTTAGAGAGCTGTGGTAGACAAGCCTCATAGGCTTTTTGTGTAACTTCACTATTTTCTACTGAATTTAGATGTGAAAGTGGTGTAAAGAAGTTCCCTAACTCTTCATCTAAATCTTGCATAGGTTTAATGACCCCTGCGTAAGAGTAGTCCTCATTGCTACTAAGTTCATTGATTGTCTCTAATTGAGAAGCTAAAAGAGTCTCTAGCTTATTGGGGAATGTCTCTAAATTATCTATTTTAAATTCTTGAAAAGGCATGGTTTTTCCTAACTATTTATATGAGAGAATTATACTCTATTAACATATTAACTCTAGCTTGTCTCTCATATTTGTCATAAAAATATCTACTCTTATAGATTCTCTCTTTATCTAAAAACCTCTCTAAAACCTTTTTACGTCCAAAAAGATAGGTAGTATCATCATAAAAAACATACTCTTTGCGTACATTTTGAGTATACTCTTTATATCTCTTTTGGCTAGAACCCAAAATGCTTAAATCGGCATCTAAAAAGATTGCATTTACCTCACTAGAGGCTTTATGAGTTTTTGTTTCAATTATGAGTTGAGAAACCTCTTCAATAAGCATCGATGATACACCTAACTCTTCAAGTCTCTTCTTAGCTAAAAGAGCCGATTGCTCTTCATTGTCATCTCTTTTTACATCATAAACAATATCATGATAAAAGATGCCAAATTCTAAAAGAGGAGTAAGTTTAAAAGATTGGAACTCTTTATAAATATGTTCAAGATGTTTTAATGTATGATAATATCTTATGGGTTGGGAGTGTAAAATTCTAATCTCTTCCCCTAATAAAGAGATTCGTGCTGTATCTTTAGAAAATTTTTGACATAAAGTTCTAAATTTGTTTGCTAACATAAGCTATAATAACTTTTATTTTTGGAAAAATAGGGTTTATCACCTACCCTTCAAAATATGATTAACAATCCTGTACCCATGATTTAAAGCAATAGCAATACTTCCACCTGAGGAGAAAGCAATATCTCCTGCGATGTAAAGTCCTTTCACTTCACTCTCATAGTTCTCATCAAAAATCGGTTCACCTTTTTCATCTAATGTAATGCCACATGCCTTTAAAAAATCTTTAGGGGTTGTTCCTCCAATAGCATAGACAGCTTTATCATAAAGTTCGTATGTTCCATCAACATAGTTTACTTTAATCTGTCCATGTTCATTTTCAATATTTTCAATGTCTATACCCAATTTTAAAGCTACTTTTCCATCTTGGGCATATTGTGCTATCATCTCTCTATTTGTTGGATTTGGTCGTGTAATTTTCTTTTGACGATAGGTTAAAGTTACATTGTTATTCTCACTTAATTCACAAGCATACTCAATAGCTGAATCACCACCTCCAACTACCAATACATTTTCACCTTGACCACATTTATCTAAATTATAACCAACTAGAGGTCTAAGTGAAACAGGGATTTTATATTTTGGCTTATTTGGTTTTCCCATTCTCCCAATAGCAACAATAATATTTTTAGCTTGGAAAGTTCCCTTACTACTCTCTACAGTAAAGAGTTTATCTACTTTATAGACTTTTTGCACTTCACAATTAAATTCACTATCTATTAACTCATCATCAAGGAGTTTGTCAAAATAGTCTAAAGTACTCTCTTTTGTTCCATCAACAAAGTCAACATTTCCCTCTAACTTAACCATCTGACCTTGCCAATCTTTATCAACACGTTTTTTATCTTTATAGAACTTACGAATAGTATTTGAGTGGTTATCTGTTTTTTCTAACAAAAGTATCTTCTTTAGTCCCAACTCTTTCGCCTCTACCACAGAACCAATTCCCCCAGGTCCTCCACCAATTACAATTAAATCATAAACAATACTATTCATAATTTTTCCTTCTTATTTTTAAAATTACTTATTGACATTATACAGTAGAGTTTATTTATAATGATATAATTTCACTATCAAACAATAATGGAAAGGCATCAATGTCATTTAAGGAACTTAATTTAAGCTCTAAACTTCTAAATACCCTAGAGCAATTAAACTATACAATCCCAACTGAAATTCAGAAAAAAGCCATACCTTTAATAATTCAAAAAAGAGACATATTGGCTACCTCTCAAACAGGTACAGGAAAAACAGCTACTTTTGTTCTGCCTATGTTAGAAAATATAGAAGAGGAAAAATCAAAAAGAGTTGGAGATGAACGCTATAAAATCAAAGCACTTATTTTAGCACCTACACGTGAACTTGTTATTCAAATTCAACAAAAAATTGAAATTTATGGAGAAAACTTTACTCATAAATCTGTAGCACTCTATGGTGGAATTAAATTGGGTTCACAAGTATCTGCCATTCGTGCAGGAGCTAACATTGCTGTAGGAACAACAGCTCGTGTTCGAGACCATATTAGAAACAAGTCATTAAATCTTTCAGAATTGGAGATAATAGTTCTTGATGAGGCTGATAAAATGTTAGAGATGGGATTTGTAGATGACATTCGAGCTATTATGGCACAACTTCCTACACAACGACACTCATTAATGTTTTCAGCCACCTTTGCTAAACCCATTATGAGTTTGGCAAAATCTTTTTTAAAAAATCCTATTATAGTAGAGATTGACAAAGAGAATTTATCAACGAAGCAAGTAAAACAAGTGGTACATTATGTTAATGAAGAGGAGAAAATTCTTTTACTCTCTCATCTTATTAAAAATAACAATTGGAATCAAGTGCTTATTTTTACCAATACAAAAGTACAAGCCGATAAAATTGTCGAACAGTTAAAAACTGAAAAGCTTACAGCAAAAGCCATTCATGGAGACAAAAGCCAAGGTATGAGAATGGAAGCACTTAAAGCCTTTAAAGAGAAAACTATTCAAGTACTTGTCGCTACAGATGTAGCAGGGCGTGGTATTGATATTATTGAACTACCTCATGTTATTAACTTTGAACTACCTCTAAACAATGAAGATTATATTCACCGAATAGGACGTACAGGACGAGCAGGAAAAGAAGGTGAAGCTCTATCACTTATCTGTGAAAAAGAGTTACCTCAATTAAAAGAGATTGAAAATTTAATTAACAAAAAACTAGAAGCCATAGAAACAGAAGGTTTTAAGTTTACACCACATATCACACTCAGTAATAGGAAAATCAAACAAAAGAAAAAAAATAAAGGTGTAAACTTAAAGTTAGCAAAGGAACTAGCTGAAAAAATGATGGGAAGTGATAAATCTGACAAAAAAGGTACACAAAAAACAAAAAAAGTAGTAGCTAGAAAATCTACAAATAAGAGACACTTTTAATTTTTATAAAAAAAACAAATATTTCTCTTTTAATTAAGAGTTATTTTATCTTATTTAGATATACTTCTTCCATATCTTAAGTAGTTGAATTTTTGATAATTTTCTTCCTCCTTTTAAATTGAGAATTCATTTCCTCCTTTATCTAGTATTTCTCCTTTGTAACTTAAATACTAACTCACTACTTAAGATTAAATCTCCTTTTTATCATTTCATTTGTATAATACATAAAAAAGTGACCATATATGAGAAATAGGTTTCAATTCGATAGACGTATACTTCAACAGATAAATTTTTTACTTATTTTACAGCTTATTCCTCTCTTTGCTATCTCGTCATATCTAGTTTATGAAATTAATTTACACCTTTTTCAAAAACAGATGCTCTACTATGCAATTTCAGCTATTGCTTTTTTTGTTGCATTTTTAATTCCTTGGCGAAAATACCAATGGCTTATTCCCTTAACTTACTGGATTAATCTTGGACTACTTTTAAGTGTTGAACTTTTTGGTAAAAAGATTTTAGGTGCTAGACGATGGATTGAAATTCCTGGTCTTGGAATAACTTTACAACCTTCAGAATTTATTAAAATTACTGTTTTATTAATGTTAGCATATATTATCTCTCGTAATCCACCTCCAAAAGATGGATATGGATGGAAAATGTTTGGAAAACTTGTAGCTTATGTATTAATTCCATTTTTACTTATTGCAAAAGAGCCTGACTTAGGAACAGGACTTATCCTATTGCTAACAGGAGTTGGAGTACTTTTTATTGTTGGTATTCAAGCACGTATATGGATTATACTTCTAATTATTCTTGGTGTTTCAGCTCCACCACTCTACACTTATGGACTAAAGCCATATCAAAAACAGCGTATTGCAAATTTTCTTGGTGAACCTAGTTATCATGTACAGCAATCAATGATTGCTATTGGTTCAGGTGGAATGGATGGACAAAAAAAAGAGGAAGCAACGCAGACCCAACTTAAGTTTTTACCTGTCTCCTCTACAGACTTTATTTTTGCCTATCTAGGTGAACGTTTTGGTTTTACAGGAATGATGACCACCATTGGACTCTATATTTTTCTGATACTACATCTAATCTCTATATCAATGAAAAATATAAAAGACCACTATGTACAAGTTTTCGCTGCAGGAATTGCATTTCTCTTTTTTATCTCCATGATTGTTAATATCTTTATGACCATTGGTCTAGCTCCTGTAGTAGGGCTACCACTACCAATGTTCTCTCATGGAGGAACCTCATTTATAATTTTTTCTATTCTTTTTGGAATTTTAGAGAATTTACTTGCATTTCGATTCTATTTTATGTATAATTCTGACTCCAAAATAACGATGATGCCTAAAAAAGCTCATTAATTCTTATTTTGCTCTAACGGGTCGGTAGCTCAGTTGGTTAGAGCACTCGGCTCATAACCGAGTGGTCGAGAGTTCGAGTCTCTCCCGACCCACCACTTCTTAATTAATCATTAGATTAATAATATCTACTACTGCTTTTTAGCACTTTATTTGACTCTCTATATTTTATTGCATATGCTTTTTTAGTTTTAGTAACCCTACGTTTAATTATTTGTTTTCTTTCGCTATAATTCCACATATTTTTTATAGGATTTTTTATGCAATTCATAGAGACACGTGGTAATGATGGTGTTAAGCCAAATAAAGTGAGTTTTTCAGAGGCTATTTTAAGCCCAAGTGCTAGTTTTGGTGGGATTTATGTACCTGAATTTTTACCTGTTTTTGACACAGAGTTTTTAACTTCTCATCTTGACTCTCATTATAAAGATTTAGCATTGGCTGTACTTCAAGGTTTTGATATTGATATAGATGAGGCTACACTAAAAGAGGCTCTATCTCGTTATGATGCTTTTGATGACCCTTCCAATCCTGTTCCTCTTTCTAAAATAGAAGATGACTGTTTTGTCTCTGAACTCTACCATGGACCAACTCGTGCGTTTAAAGATATGGCACTACAACCTTTTGGTTATGTTTTAGCAAAAGAGGCTCAAAAGAGAGGTGAAAACTACCTTATTATGGCTGCAACTTCGGGCGATACAGGTCCAGCTACCTTGGAGACATTTAAAAATCAACCAAATATTAAAGTAGCTTGTCTCTACCCAGATGGGGGAACTTCTGATGTTCAGCGTCTTCAAATGGTCACAGAAGAGGCAGAGAACCTAAAAGTTATTGGTGTTCACGGAAACTTTGATGACACTCAAAATACCCTAAAAGCACTTCTTGCCTCAGAGGAGTTCAAAGAGGAGTTAGCAAGTAGAGACATTAAACTCTCAGCTGCAAACTCTGTTAACTTTGGACGTATTATTTTTCAGACTATCTATCATATTCACTCCTATTTAGAATTGGTAAGAATGGGTGAGATTGAAATGGGTGAAAAGGTCTACTTGGTAGTACCATCA
>JALUKJ010000210.1 GCA_027056615.1 Campylobacteraceae bacterium
TACAATCACTTTCTATTTATTATTTATTAAATAACTATTATCTTTTATATGATAGAATAAGTAAAATAATTTAATACAAGGATAAATATGCCATACATCTTTTTACTGCTTTTCACCTTACTATTTACAGCATGTAACAATAGTGCTATAGTACCCCCACCTACTCAAAGTAATATTCCAGTTGGATTACCAAAAACTAATCAAACTACAGATAATGATAACTCTATTAAAATAATACCTGAAAACTCTATTCTTGGAGAGTATACTCTTCAACGTGGTCTATATAGCAATGAGAGTATCCACCAAGAACTAAGCGAAGGCTATTTAGTTATTGAAGAGTTAGATGTTGATAACTATGGATACTACTACGCAACCATTATAGATGGTATTGCCGAAACACATCTAGGTATTTACTATAAGAAAGATGGAAAATTTGTACAAAAAGTAATCTATAATGATGAGTCTGGTAAATCTAAAATAGATATTCAAGACAATATTAAGATTAAACTAGATGGTGATATTTTAAAAATTGTTATTGATGATGCTAAACATCAAGTTACTATTTGGAAAAAGGACGATGGAACTGCTACAAAAAGTGACAAACTAAAAAAAGCACTTAAAGAGGCACAAGAAGCTTATAAAGAGTTTTATAAACAAAAATGTGCTGTAGCAGAGGTTAAATGTGCTGAGCATGAGTTTACTCCTATAGATGAGTAAACGTTGCTCAACTAATACTTTAGAACTTGGTTCTCCCAAGTTGCCATTTTGGGATATGTTAATAACACTTAATTAAATCCCAAACATCTTCTCATAAATATTCTGAATATTTCCTCGCTCTTTATAGTCAATAAGTTCTCCAATCTCAATAGTAATTGTCTGCTCTAAATTTTTATCTGCCAAAGCATTACCTAAAGCCTCATGTGTTTGAGTACGAATATAAACAGGTAAAATAGGCAACCTATTTTTTAGAGCAATAATCCTAAACCCCTCTTTAAACTCAAGAAGTTTCTCTTCACTTTTGTTTCGTGTACCCTCAGGAAAGATAAAAACGGAAGCCCCCTCTTTAACTGCATTTTTAACATCAGTAAAAAATCCTGACATTTGACTCTTTTCTCTATCAAGGAGTACAGAACCTGCATTACGAACAAAGATACCAAAAAAAGGTGAGTTATAAAGCTCTTTTTTAGAAATCCATACTCCGTAAATATTGCTTTTTTCAAGTGCTATTTCTAAGATTAAAGGGTCAATAATACCTCTATGGTTTGAAATAATTAGATATTGACCATCTATTATTCGCTCTTTATTTTTAACTTCTACTCTAATATTCAACTTATCTAAAAGAGTTTTAGCATACTCAAAACGGAGTGCTTTTTTATCTTTATTTGTAGATATTTTTTTAAGTTTTAAACCAAAATAGTTAGTTAATACTAACGAATAGATTCCCATTTTAATAGAATGTAGTGTCATTAGAAAATATACCCCATATCTTCAAGCCCACCACGAGATTTTGACCAACCTTTTTTAACGGCTACATGTAAATCTAGGTAGATTTTTTTTCGTGAAAAGAGTTCAAGCTGTTGACGTGCTAGTTTTCCAACACGTTTAATACCTTCTCCCTTATTTCCAACAATAATCCCTTTTTGAGTCTCCTTTTCTACAATAATTGTTGCATAGACTCTGTCCATCTCTTCACTCTCCTCAATCTTTTCAATAGTTACATCAGACTCATAGGGAATTTCATCAGATAGGTTCTCAAAAATTGATTCTCGAATAAGCTCTTTATATATGTCTCGTACAAACTCAGTGGTAGTAATATCAGTATCATACAAAGCAGGTGATTGGGGAAGATATTTAATAACCTCATCAAGTAGTGGTTTCTTACCTACTTTTTTATTGACAGAAAAAGGAATAATCGCTTCAAATCTATCTTGATACTTTTGATACTCACCAAGCTTCTCTAAAATCTTCCCTTGTGGGACATGGTCCATTTTTGTTAGAAGTACAATATGTTTTGCTTTTGAACTCTCTTTAAGAGCTAAAAATTTTTCATACTCATCTAGTCTATCGGTAATAGGTGCTAAAAATAGAATAAGGTCAGCATCACCCATTGCTTTTAATGCCTCTTCTAACATAAACTCATTAATTAGTCGCTCTTTTTTATGAATACCTGGAGTATCTACAAATATAAGCTGATTGCCCTTATGCATAACTATAATATTCATTCGTTTTCTTGTGGCTTGTGCCTTTTTTGAAACCATCGCTAGTTTCTCACCAACCAAAAAGTTTAAAAGGGTACTCTTACCCGAATTTGGTCGCCCTACTACGGCGATAAAGCCTGATTTTGTTCTGCTTTCCATCTATGCTATCACTTTCATCTTTTTTACTTAGCATTATAACCTAATCTACTGTATACTTCCACAAATAAAAACTAGGAATATAGATGATTAATGCACTTCGTGGTATGAAAGATTTAACGTTTGAAGAGAGTGAACGTTTTGTGCATATTGTTACCACTGCTATTGGTATTGCTAAAAGATATGGCTACAGTTACATTGAAACCCCAATTTTAGAAGAGACAAAACTCTTTAAACGCTCTGTTGGAGAGAGTTCTGACATTGTAGGTAAAGAGATGTATCAGTTTGAAGACAAAGGTGGAAACGATGTCTGTATGCGTCCTGAAGGTACAGCAGGAGTGGTTCGCTCTTTTATTCAAGCCAAACTTGACAGACGACAAAATGAGAAGTTTAAGTTTTATTATTATGGAGCTATGTTTCGTTATGAACGACCACAAAAAGGTAGACTAAGAGAGTTTCACCAATTTGGTTGTGAGAGCTTTGGAGAGGCTTCTGTCTATGAGGACTTTACTATTATACAGATGATAGGTGACATCTTTAACGCACTAGGTATTGGCTATAAACTACAAATTAACTCTCTTGGTTGTCCCAAGTGTATGCCTCCTTACCGTCAAAATCTTATTAACTTTTTGACAGAGTGCAAAGAGGAGTTGTGTGAAGATTGTAACCGTAGAATTGAGACTAACCCTATTCGTGTATTAGACTGTAAAAATGAGAAGTGTCAATCGCTCCTAGTTGACTCCCCAAAACTCATTAAAAACCTCTGTAGTAGTTGTGATGATGATTTTAGCAAACTCGAAAGATTACTTAAAAGTGAAAATATAAAATATGAGGTAGACACAAACTTGGTTCGTGGACTAGACTACTACTCCAAAACTGCTTTTGAGTTTGTAAGTAATGAAATAGGCTCTCAATCTGCCATTGCAGGTGGTGGACGATATGACCGTTTAGTAGAGTTTTTAGATGGTAAACCAACCCCTGCTGTTGGATTTGCTCTTGGGATTGAGCGAATTATGGAGCTTGTAAAGATGCCAGAGGTTGAGAGAAGTGGCTACTACCTTGGAGCAATGGACGAAGAGGCTATTGATGCCCTCTTTCCACTTGCTTCTAAAAAGAGAGCAACCCATAAAGTTACCGTTGAGTATGCTCCTAAAAAGCTAAAAGCCCACCTAAAAAATGCAGATAGAGTCAATGCTAGATATTGTGCTGTTATTGGGGAAGATGAGTTTAAAAATAGAACTATTTGGGTTAAAGATTTGGTTGAGAAGAGAGAGGTAGTTGTTGATTGGGAGGAGTTGTAGGGTGCGATTGCTATCGCACCGTTAAATGGAATTGGTAAACTCAACAATATCGCAAAAAAGCTTAACAGTGATTTTGATATAATGTATTATAATAATTGAAAAAGGAGAGTTTTTTGATGTTAAGACAACAAGATATTTTAAACTATTTAACTCAACATAAAAAAGAGTTTAAAGAAAAATATAATATTGAAAGAATAGGTCTATTTGGAAGTTATACTCGTGAAGAGGCTCATGAAGAGTTAAACAATAACAAGCTCCTCCAATTCCTCCTCGTCCAAATCACAAATTATGGACGAGGTTTCCTTGGAGGTTTTTGATGAAACTAGGCGTAAACATAGACCATATAGCAGTATTAAGAGAGGCAAGAAAAATAGCCGACCCTAACCCAATGGATGCATTAAGCATTGTAAAACGTGCAGGGGCAGAGCAGATAACCATTCACCTTAGGGAAGATAGACGACATATACAAGATAGTGATGCTAAAAATATAATCTACCACTCCTCTTTGCCTGTCAATTTGGAATGTGCTATTGCTAAAGAGATTGTTACGTTAGCTTGTGAACTACAACCTCATAGAGTTACTTTAGTTCCTGAAAAGCGTGAAGAGGTGACTACTGAGGGGGGATTAGATATTTTTAAATATGAAGAGGAGCTAAAAGAGGTAATTTCTAAATTTCATAAACATGAAATAGAGGTTTCACTCTTTATTGACCCTACTTTAGAAAATGTAGAGATGGCTCATAAATTGGGAGTTGAATGGATAGAGTTTCATACAGGAAAGTATGCTAATATATATGCTATGCTCTTTTCCAATTTAAGTAATACTCACCACTCTATTAAAGAGTTGGAGCTTTCCAGAAAAGAGCTAAAAGAGATGCTTGAAGAGGAGTTAACAAATCTAAGAGCTTTATCATGTGATGCAATGGAACTAGAAATTAAAGTAGCAGCAGGTCATGGACTAAACTATCAAAATGTAGAAGCAATAGCAGATATTGAAACTATTGAAGAGTTAAATATTGGACAGAGTATAATTGCTAGGTCTGTTTTTACAGGGCTTGAGAGTGCTATTTTGGAGATGAAAGCTCTTTTAATAAGATAAAATTCCAATATGCATTCCCAACAAGGACATCAATGCCAATGAATTAAGGAATAAATATTCAAAAACTGTAGGTTCGATTTCATCGAACGGATTGTTTTATGGGCTTCAATTTTTTGTTCGATAAAATCGAACCTACAGGATTTGGGCTTAATTCAATGGCATTGACAAGGACGTTGGGAATGAGTCGGTAAACTAAGATTTAATATATAGGACAAATATGCATAGAATACTACAAATGCTAAAACTACAACAAACACTAAATGATGCAACCAATGGAGTTGGTTGGGAAAAAGGCTTAACCAAAAATGGAAAAAAGATAGATTGGCGACGCTGTATCTACCTTGAAGCTTCTGAATTGGTCGACTCCTACCCTTGGAAACACTGGAAAAATATTGATGCCTCTCCTGATTATGAGAATATAAAGATTGAGATTGTTGATATTTGGCACTTTATTATGTCTGAGGTTTTACGACTCTACAAAATAGAAAATCTTGGTTCACTAGAAGATATTGCTAATGTTGTTGCCAATATGGAGGAGTTTGAAAACTTTAAAGAAGCTAGTAGAGGTGAAGAGCTTGACCCTTATGAGCAGATAGCATTAGTAGAAGATATGATAAAAACGCTCTTTTGCAATAGTGACATTAATGCCCTACTCGTCTCATTTTTGACCATGTCTTCAAAGCTTAATCTAAAACTATATGAACTATATGAGCTATATGTTGGAAAGAATATTTTAAATAAATTTAGACAAGAACATGGCTATAAAGAGGGAAGTTACATTAAAGAGTGGAATGACAAAGAAGATAATGTTGTGATGCAAGAAATTTTAGCAACTCATAGTGATATTACTCCTGAAGAGCTTTATGAAGCTTTAGAAGAAGCTTATCCAAAAAATCAATAGCAAAGCTAAAGCCGTCGATTCCTTATGTGCCATTTGCATTTTTGGAATCGGCGTGTTTACACCAATGCCAATGAATTAAGTAATAAATATTCAAAAACTGTAGGTTCGATTTCATCGAACGGATTGTTTTATGGGCTTCAATTTTTTGTTCGATAAAATCGAACCTACAAGATTTGAGCTTAATTTAATGGCATTGGTGTTTACACCCGAATTATTATGGAACAGTTTTACTCAAATCTACCTCTGTTTTTCCTCTACCTGCATAAACTTTTTTAACAAGAAGAACTGATTTATTTTCTCGATAACCACACTCAACAGAACACTGAATAGTTGCTGTTAAATAATACTCTCCTGAGGGAATACCAAAAAAATTAAAACTACCGTCAGATGAAGAGTAGGTAAATTTTAGATAGTTAAAGAGTCTTCTATCTGTTTTAGTAAGTTTGTTACCTCCTAAGTAAACCTCATTGTACCACTGATTAGAGTATGAAGTAACAGGATTTAGCCATAATTTTACTTTAGATTTTTTTATATCATCACCAGTAAGTCTATTGGTTATATGAATTTTCCCACTAACTGTATTTCTTCCTCGTTTACTAAGATGTCTGTACTCCGATACAGGAAAAGGTATACGAGTTATAAGCATTCTTCTATGCTCTTGAACATTATTATTAATAATCGGATTATTTTTAGGAACATCAACTCGTGAACCTAAATTTGAATTATTACCATGTCGACCCAATAAAATCTCCTCTTTAATTGGATGTCTTTTAACTGGAGTAACCACTGGGGTATGTGTTTGTGGAGTTGGGTAAACAGGGGTATTGATAGTGATTCTTCTTTGGGGAGTACACCCAACAGCTCCAAAAACAACTAATGAGAAGAGTGTGTATTTTAAACTAGATTTAAACATGTTTTTCCTTTGTATAGTATTCTGTAGAACTCAGGTTTTTATTTTCCTAAACAGAACTCTCCAAACATTTTATCTAAAATTTCTTCAGAATCATAGGGTTTTGAAATAGAACTAAGAGCTGTAATTGCATCTTGAAGATGATATGAAAAAAACTCTAATTGCCCCAAAAGTAGAGGTTCTTTTGCTTCTAAAATTGCTTTTTTTGTCTTTTGAACTGCCTCAATTTGACGTGTTGAGATAAGCATTAACTCCTCATCTTGACCAATTGAATTGAAAAACTCTTCCAATTTATGAGTTAATTTTTTAAAATCATCTTTTGCTGAAATATCAATAGTATCATATTTTTGAAGAGGTTCTAAATCTAATTTTTTCTCTAAATCTGCTTTATTAAGAGTTACAATTACCTCTTTGTCTTCAATAGCATCAATTATCTCAATAATCTTTGCATCCTCTTCATCAAATTCTCGACTTAAATCAAAAAGTACAATAACCACATCTGCATCTTTAATTGACTCTAGTGAACGCTCTACCCCAATTTTTTCAATGCTATCTCGTGCATTACGAATACCTGCTGTATCAATAAGACGAATAATATGACTACCAATACGTACCTGCTCCTCAATAGTATCACGTGTTGTTCCTGCAATCTCTGAGACAATGGCTCTATCATGTGCTAAAAATCCATTAAGCAGTGAACTTTTACCAACATTTGGTTTTCCTATAATGGCAACCCTAAACCCCTCTATAAGACCTTTTCTTCTTTGACTTGCGTCTACAATCTTATCTATTTTAACTACCAATGAATCTAACTGCTTTAAGATATTTTCTAAAATATCTTCTGGAATATCCTCTTCAGCATAATCTATCATAACCTCTGAGTATGCCATAGCCTTTAACATAGCTTCTCTACTCTGTTCTATAAACTCTTTTAGGTCGCCCTTTAGCTGTTTTGCTAAAATTTTAGCAGCATCTACCGATTTGGCTTCAATAAGTTTTGCTATTGCTTCTGCTTTTGTTAAGTCTATTTTCCCATTTAAAAAAGCACGTTTTGAAAACTCACCTGGTTGGGCTAGTTTTGCTCCATAAGCTAAGAGAGTTTCTAGTATCTCTTGTGCAACAATCATTCCACCATGACACTGAAACTCAACAATATCTTCACCTGTAAAAGAGTGTGGACTTTTAAAGTAGATAAGTATTGCATGGTCAATTAAATGGTGGTCTTTGTTATAAAGAGAGGTTAAGTGTGCATGTCTTGGAATAATATTACTTTTTTGGGAAACTTTTTTTGCAAGAGTAAGGGCTAAGTCACCACTTACTCGTATAATAGATATTGAAGATATACCACTTGCCGTAGCAATGGCAACAATTGTAGCAGACATTAGGACTTAAGTACGCTTTCTCGTATTAAAATCATTAATAATAATAAATTTTTTACCATCTTTTCCTGTTTTAATAGCAATATATTTATTAGGAAACATTGCTCTTAATTTTTCTAATGCAATCTGCACTAGGATACCATCAAGAGGTTTTGTTTTACCTTTTCCATGCTCTATAATATGTTCTGCAATTGGTTTTAGATAGTTATCTATCATCTCCTCTTGTGCTTGAATAAACTCTGCAATCTCTAACTTAATATAAAGGTTATACTCTGCATTAATCCAGTTAAACAACATATAAGAGAGTGCATTATAACGATATCCCTCTTTTCCTATAAGAAGAGCAGCATCTTCACCATCAATAAAGATATGAGCAATACCATTAAATACATCTACCTCAACTGTATCAATCTCAAAACAGGCAACTTTTATAAGGTTTTGAATTTTACGCTCAATTTCAATAGAACGTTCTCTATTTTCAGGAATATCTCTATCATCATCAAAAATAACTTCTCTACTCTCTTTTACTATATCCTTGGTAGATTCTTCTTTTGTTAATTCTGAAGAGAAAAAAGTATCTACTATCTCATCTTTTTTTTCAAATTTCTTAATATCTACTTTATGCTTTTTAACTTTTGGTATTTTAGATATTTTTTCATCTTTTTTGATAACTTTTTTCTCTTCTTTTGGCTTCTGAGGCTTATCTCTTATCTCATTAACTATATCTTTTTTAACTTCTTCTTTCAAAGCTATAATATCTGAACTATTTTCTGTAACAGCAATACTCTTTTTAACTGCTACAATAATAGCTGTTTTCTTAAATAGCCCCATAACACCCGATGTAGGATGTTGAACTATCTCATAATTAATCTCTGTAACAGAACATGATAACGCTTGTGCAGCCTTGCTGTAGGCCTCTTCTAAGGTGTCAGCTTCAATTCTTTTCATTTGCATGTCCATTCTCTCCCCAAATAGTTATTTATTTCTTTATTGCTAATCTAGTAGCTTTTTGTTTCGCGTAAGCATTGTTAATGACAAACTGTTGTCCAATGGTGAATAGGTTATTTACCAACCAGTAAAGAACTAGCCCAGCAGGGAATGTTAAGAAAAATAGTGTCATAATCACTGGTAAAAATTGAAATATTTTCTGTTGCATTGGGTCAGTCATACTGTTTGGTGTAACCTTCTGTTGATACCACATAGATGCACCCATTAAAATTGGTAATATGAAATATGGGTCTTGTTGTGATAAATCTTGAATCCATAACATCCATGGAGCACCTTGTAACTCTACTGAATTTAAAAGTACACGATAGATACCAAAGAATATTGGAATCTGCAAAATCATTGGTAGACAACCACCCATTGGGTTAGCACCATGTCTTTTATACATCTCCATCATTTTTGCATTCATCTTTTGTGGGTCTTTAGCATATTTCTCTTTTATCTCTTTCATCTGAGGAGCTAAGTCTTTAAGACGTTGCATCGACATCATACCTTTGTATGAGAGAGGGAAAAGTAGAAGTTTTACCAATATAGTAAAGATAATAATCGCCCAACCCCAGTTACCAATAAGGTCATTAATCCATGCCAAAATTTTAAACATAGGCTTTGAAATCATAGTAACTAAACCATACTCAATAGCATCTGTTAATTTAGGATTTAAAGCCTCTAAAACCTTTGACTCTTTTGGACCTAGATAACCATGTAGTGACATAGTGGGTTTACCCTCAACAAAAATAAGAGCATCTTCATCTTTAGTAACCTGAGTATATACAGTAATAGGTTTTTCAAAGTTATATAAAATAGAAGTAAAGTATCGGTCAAATGAAGATGTAAACTCAACATTATGAAAAGTTAATTTCTCTTCAGCATCACCATCTTCAATAATTTTAAGAGGTTTATCTTTTGCTTTTACCATAACCCCTTTAACAACCATATATCGAGTATGGTCAGCATTTGGTCTCTCTCCAGGCATAATAAAATACTCTTTAGGAGTAGATAGTTTTATATTTATATCATAATGTCCATCTTTATAGAAAGTTATCTCTTTAGTTACAGTAGTTGAACTCAATTTTTGAGTCAATACAACTTTCCCTGAACCAGAGTTAAGGTTTAAATTTGTACTTGAGGTAGTATAAAGTACTTTATGAGCTTCATCATTAAGCTTAGCATCTGAGAAACGAATCTCTAAAGGTTTTACTTTTTTACTATCTAAAACTTTTAAAGGCTCTCCCTCATACTCATACTTTTTTTCAAGCATTGTTAACTGTGCAATACGTCCAAACTCATCAATATTGTAGATAAACTTATTTGACTTAATAGTTGTCAAAGATTTTATAGTTGAATTAGGTGTCTCAGAAGAGTCTACTAATTTAGGAGCTTGTGCTATAGATGATTCACTCTTAACAATTTGAGGTGTTGTTGAGGATTGTTTGGCTTGAATCGTTTGATTCTGCTCAAGATTGGTTGCCGTTTTAGGCATAAGTATATCAAATGCTACAAATACTGCAAATGACAATGCTAATGCCAGTATAAGTCGTTTTTGAAGATCGTTTTGTTGTTCCACTAGAATTTACCTTTTTATTCTTTATATAT
>JALUKJ010000211.1 GCA_027056615.1 Campylobacteraceae bacterium
ATCTTAAATAAAGGTATGAAATATATATAATATATTATAGTTTTAAATATTCTTTAAGTAAATTCATCTTAATATTATTAAACTTACAAAATACTTTTAAAAAAGGAGTTTAAGATGAAAAAAGTTTTATATAGTGCTTATCTATTGCCTATACTGATATATGCAGGAGGAGATATTTTGCCTGTGGATACACAGTATGATGAAATACCAGTTGTTCCAGTTGAAGTTATTCCACCAAAAAAAGAAGAGGTTGTTACTCCACCAAAAGTTATTCCTCCACCAAAAAAGGTTGAAAGAGTAGAAGTTCAAAAACCTACATCTAAATTTTATGGAGGATTATCGGCTGCTTATATGAATAACAGTGGAGAGACTAATAGTGTTATTGTAAATGATGCAAACCCTTATGCTCTTATTGCTAAATTAGGATATAACATAATTGAAAATTTAGCAATTGAAGGTCAGGTAGGTACAGGTGTTAAAGATGAAACTAATATTCCTACAGCTTCAGTTGATAGTGAATTTCAAAATTTATGGGCTATATATCTAAAACCAAATATTACTATTATGGATAAGCTAAATCTTCATGCCTTAGCAGGATATGCACGTACTAAACAGACTCTTAATTCAAGTGATTTACATGCAACTGACTTTAGTTACGGTGCAGGTTTAGGTTATGCTCTTACTGATAATATGGAAGTTGTTATGGATGCAATGCGTTATTCTGATAAAAGTAAATCTAAAGTTGATGGATACACAGTTGGTTTAGACTTTAAATTTTAAATTTCTAAAATTTTTGGATGCCACTGTTAATTTTGCTATAATTCGTACAATTTTAAGCCAATGGAGCAAAAAGGTATGAGTTATAGTCCAAAAGAGATAGAAAATAAGTGGCAGACAAAATGGAGTGAGCAACAGGCATTTGAGCCAAAAGATGATAAAACTTTAGAAAAAAAATACATATTAAGCATGTTCCCATTCCCTAGTGGACGCTTACATATGGGTCACGTTAGAAACTACAGCATTGGCGATGCAATGGCACGCTACTACCGAAAACAAAACTACAATGTTCTTCACCCAATTGGATGGGATGCCTTTGGTATGCCTGCTGAAAATGCAGCAATTAAGCATGGAAGACACCCTAAAGAGTGGACATATAGTAATATTGACTATATGAGAAAAGAGTTAAGCTCTTTAGGACTCTCTTTTTCCCAAACACGAGAGTTTGCAACTTGTGATGAACTTTATACTAAATGGGAACAAGAGTTTATTATTAAGATGTTTGAGCAGAAGCTTCTTTATCGAGAATCAACTACTGTAAACTGGTGTGAATCTTGCCATACTGTTTTGGCAAATGAGCAGGTAGAAGATGGGTGTTGTTGGCGTTGTGATAATGAGGTAGAACTTAAAGAGATGCCAGGGTATTATCTAGACATTCGTAAATATGCTGATGAGTTGTTAGAAGATTTAAAACTCTTAGAAGGTAAATGGCCATCACAAGTTTTAGCTATGCAGAGCAACTGGATAGGTAAGTCACAAGGGTTAGAGTTTATATTTAACCTTTCAGAGGCTTCAAAAGAGAAGTTATGTAATAAATTTGAGGGTTTTGAGGTCTTTACTACTCGTCCTGATACCATCTATGGAGTAACATATACAGCCTTAGCTCCTGAACACCCTATTGTAAAAGCTTTAATAAAAGATAGTCTTTTAGATTTAGAAGTAATTGAGAAGATTATAGCTATTTCAAATATGACTGAAGTAGAGAGAGCTAAAGCAGGTAAAGAGGGCTTTGACCTTGGTATTACTGTTATTCACCCACTTACAGGTGAAGAGATTCCAGTTTGGGTGGCAAACTTTGTTTTAGCAAGTTATGGGGGCGGGGCAGTTATGTCTGTACCAACACACGATGAGCGTGACTTTGAGTTTGCTGCACAATACAATCTACCTCTAAAGTATGTCATTAATGGAGGAGAAGAGGGCAAAGCGTATATAGGTGAGGGTGTTCTTATAAACTCTGGTGAGTTTAATGGTATGAAAAATAGTGCTGCAAAAGTAGCTATTATTAAGCTATTTGAAGAGAAAAACTTAGGAAAAGGAACAACAAATTACAAACTAAGAAATTGGGGAGTCTCTCGTCAACGTTATTGGGGAGCGCCTATTCCTTTTATGCATTGTAAGAGTTGTGGACTTGTGCCTGAAAAGGTAGAGAACTTACCAATTGCTCTTCCTGAAGATGTAGAGATTACAGGTGAGGGGAATCCACTTGAAAACCACCCAACATGGTCAAAGTGTAGCTGTCCAAAATGTGGACGCGATGCAAAACGTGAGACCGATACATTAGATACCTTTGTTCAGTCGAGTTGGTATCAATTCCGTTATGCAACCGACCCCAAAAAGTGGAATAGCTGTGGGATAGATAAAGAAGATGTAAACTATTGGCTTAGTGTAGACCAATATATTGGTGGAATTGAACATGCTATTTTACACCTACTCTATGCACGTTTTTTTACTAAAGTATTAAGAGATATAGGGGTAATAGAGAATATAAAAGAGCCATTTGAATGTCTTTTAACGCAAGGAATGGTACTTAAAGATGGTGCAAAGATGTCTAAGTCAAAAGGAAATACGGTTGACCCAGATGCCTTAGTTGACAAATATGGAGCCGATACAGCAAGACTCTTTACTCTTTTTGCCGCCCCACCTCAAAAAGAGCTAGAGTGGAATGATTCAGCTGTTGAGGGGGCATTTAGGTTTCTTAAAAAGCTCTATGCTCGAAAATCAAAAGTAACAACCAATGAGCTACCAACTATTGAGCATGGAACTTTAAGCAAAGAAGAGAAACTAGCACGAGCTAAAGTTTACGAAGCATTACAAAAATCAGTAGATGTTTATGAAAAAACTTTTGCATTCAATACACTTATTGCTAGTTGTATGGAGGCTCTGAATGCACTAGACAAACAAGACAATAGTTTAGTATGGAGTGAAGGAATGTATATAATCACTCATCTCTTAGAGCCAATTACCCCTCATATCTGTGCAGAGCTTAGTGAAGAGCTTTTTGCTTCTAAAAATTTAGCAGGGAAAATTGAGCTTTTAGATGAAGTATTTGTACAAGACACTATAACTCTAGCTATTGCTGTTAATGGTAAACGAAGAGCAGAGATAGAAGTAGATGCAGGAGCTTCTAAAGAAGATATTCTTGCCCAAGCTAAAGAGAGCATTGCTAAATGGCTTGAGGGAAAAAATGTTGTTAAAGAGATAGTTGTTCCAAAGAAGATGGTTAATTTGGTAGTGAAATAATATTTTTTAAATATCACTTGTAGGGTGCGATTGCTATCGCACCGTCAAAATAAAACCTCAAATAATAAAGCATTTAAAATATCATTATAC
>JALUKJ010000212.1 GCA_027056615.1 Campylobacteraceae bacterium
AATGCCATTGAATTAAGCCCAAATCCTGTAGGTTCGATTTTATCGAACAAAAAATTGAAGCCCATAAAACAATCCGTTCGATGAAATCGAACCTACAGTTTTTGAATATTTATTCCTTAATTCATTGACATTGCCGAGGATGTATGGGAACGAGATAAAGCTATTTGTACTTATCTAAACATCTTTCCAAGCATATCCATAGCACCATCAGTACCACCTATTTTTTCAAGCATGGTATCTACAAGTGAGTTTTCACCAGAGGTTGCTTGGTCAATAAGGTTTGGCAATGCATCAGATAAAGCACCTTTAGCTGACTCTTCACTTAAACCTAAGTTTGAAGCAAACTCTGAGATTTTATCTGAACCTAATAAATCTGTAATAGAGTCCATAGATATTGGCATATTTTCACCATTACCTAACCATGAACCAACAACTTCACTAAGTCCCTCTCCATTAGTCATATTTGATACAATAGAGCTAAGGTCTAAACCATTTTCACCACCTAGTAAAGAACCTAGAGCATTAGTAATACTATCTGTATCAATCCCTGTTGTTGAATCATCACTATTACCTTGAATAGCATCTGCTCCCATTTTTAATAATTCTGTTAAATCCACTGTTTATCCTTGTTTAAATTAATGATTTAGTATATCTAAAAATATATTAGATAAGTTTTATTCCTTGCTCATCTGAAGATATTTTTTTAGATGTAATAAGTGAAGTCAATGAACGCTTAAAGTTCTTTTTACTCATAGAAAAAGTTTTCATTATATCCTCTGCATTACTTTTTGAGTTAAAGGGCATTTCTCCTCCACTCTCTTCTAAAAGTCTTAAAATTTTCTCTTCAAATATATCGGCACTTACTTTTTTACCAATAGGCTGTAGAGATAAATCAAGTTTTCCATCTTTACGAATATTTTTAACATAGGCAACTTTTCTATCGCCTACTTTAAGCTTCTCAAAAATCTCATTTTCAAAAAGCATTCCCTCATATTTGTTCTCTACAATCACTTTAAATCCAAGAGGTGTTTGAGAGAGGACAAGAACATTAAGCTTTTGGTTTTTCTCTAAATCTTTAGGCTCATAAGAGAGCCATTTTCCAATCTTATGTGTTCCATAGAGTCGTCCTGTCTGCTCATCCAAACAGACTCTTAGGATATATTTAGAACCAATATGAAAATGACACTTTTGTTGAGAGAGAGGAACAAACAAATCTTTTGGAAGTCCCCAATTGACAAATGCTCCATACTGTTGATAATCTACTACTGTAAAGTACCCAAACTCACCCAACTTAGCATAAGGCATTTTAGTTGTGGCAACTGGTCGGTCTTCGGAGTCAGTATAGACAAAAACCTCTATCTCAGCCCCAATAGGCATCTCATCTTCCATAACATAAATATTTGGTAGGAGAACTTCTTCAAAATTTTCGGCTCTTAAGTAGAGTCCGTAGTCGGTGTCACGCTCAACACGAAGGGTGTTAAGCTCACCAATGGCAATGGTTAAATTCAAAGTTACATACTCTTTAAGTGTTTAGTAAACTTCTCTGCATTTAAAAATCCAGAGAGTGTTTTTTCAGGGAGAGCATTATGCTCTTTATCAAAGAAAATAATATTTGGTGTTCCCCAAATATGATAATACTTCATTAGTGCTTGGTCATCTTTTGTATTATCTGTTACATCAATAGTAATAAACGTAAAACGCTCTAGCTCTTTTTTAACAGCTTTATCAGGGAAAGTATCTCGTTCAAGTTCATCACAAGAGGCACAAGACTTTTTTCTAAAGTCAACTACTACAGGTTTTTTTGATAAAGCAACTTCTGCTTTAAGTTTCTCTATAGAATAACCTAATTTTGCCTCATGTTTTGCTATCTCTTTAGTAGAACTAACAGAGAGAACTTTTGTTGAAGTAAATTTTTCTAAAGGATTAAAGACAGACTTTGCACCTGAAAGGAAACCAATAAACGTTAATGCTCCATAAATTAAAAAGATAAAGGCTAAAAGATTTAAAAGTTTTGCCATACCTTTTCGTGATGAAGAGTCATTAAAGACTCCCATATAGAAAGCTGTTCCCATAAAGAGAAGCGACCATAATAACATGGTTGTCTCAGCAGAGATAACTTTACCAAGCATAAAGACAGAGAGTCCTAACATTACCACACCAAAGGTTTGAGAAACTGCTGTCATCCAACCTCCTGGTCTTGGCATAAATTTACCTGCTCCTGCACCTACAAGTAAAAGAGGTAATCCCATTCCCATACTCATCGCAAAAAGTGCTAATCCACCTAAAAGTGCATCACCTGTTTGAGAGATAAAGATAACTGCCCCTGCCAAAGGAGGTGCTACACATGGACCAATAATAAAGGCTGATAAGAAGCCCATAACCACTGTTCCAAAAATTCCATTTCCTTGTGCATCATCACTAATAGAGTTTATTTTAGATTGCCATGTTGAAGGAAGTTGAATTTCATAATAACCAAAGAGAGAGATAGCAAGAGCAAAGAACATCACAGCAAAACCAGTAAGTACCCAAGGGCTTTGCATTGCTGATTGAATATCTGCACCCAACATTCCTGAGATAACACCTACTATAGTATATGTAATTGCCATAGATAGAACATAGACCAAAGAGACCATAAAGCCTTTAAATGCACTAGGTTCTTCATCTTCTGATTGTTTAGAGACAATAATTGAAGATAAAATTGGAATCATAGGGAAGATACATGGTGTTAAAGCTAAAAGAAGTCCCATAATTAAGAAAAGGAAAATAACAAAGAAAGAACTCTCATGAATAAGAATCTTAACAATTGCCATTGGGTTTGATTGGTTAAGTGCATTCATAATCTTATCCCAAGTGCTTGTAGGATTTGGATTACCTTTAAATGAAAACTCTCGACTCTGAGGATTATAACAGATACCTTTATCTGAACAACCTAAAAAGTTAAAAGATAGATTATAGTCTTCTGCAGTTATATCATAAATCTCTTTTAAAGGAATTTTAAATGAAATCTCTTTTTCATAAACCATATCACCATCATGTTCATGTGCTTTAGGGAGCTTAACACTAAGCTCTTCGTTTTCAGGAGAGGTAACAAGAACTTTTAAAGTATCTGCCGTAATATGAATCTTATCAGCTATAACAATTTTAGCTTCAATATTTTCACCCTCTTGAGTTGCTGTAACTTTAAATGCTTTGTCTGCATCCATGAAGTCACTTTTAACATTGCCAAATCCTGCATAAATAAATGTGGTAACAAATAGGAGTAATTTTAAAAACTTCATTCTTCTTTTATCCCTTTTTTAATGTAAAGATAATACTATCATAACTCTAATAATGATTGTATACTGTTTTACGTTTACAATATGTGTATTAC
>JALUKJ010000213.1 GCA_027056615.1 Campylobacteraceae bacterium
CCCAAATCCTGTAGGTTCGATTTCATCGAACGGATTGTTTTATGGGCTTCAATTTTTTGTTCGATAAAATCGAACCTACAGGATTTGGGATTAATTCAATGGCATTGACCGAGACGGTGGGAACGAGAAAAATTATAAACATCCAACGATTAATAAAATATAAGGAATAGGATTGAACAAAAAAACAAACCCCCAATTAAACATCTCAAAAAAACTCCTACGAGTAGCAGGAAAAACTAATGCAACTTTTAAGCTAATAGGTGATGGAGACAAAGTTTTAGTAGGTTTAAGTGGAGGGAAAGACTCTTTAGCACTAATTCATATATTAAAACATATTCAACGTCATGCACCATTTAAGTTTGAATTTGAAGCTTGTACCATTAATTATGGTATGCCTGGGGAACACTATAGTGATTTGATAGAGCATTGTAAAAAGTACAATATAAAACATACGGTTTATGAGACCAATATATATGAGATTTCTAATGATGCCATTCGTGAAAACTCCTCTTTTTGCTCTTATTTTTCAAGAATGCGAAGAGGGGCATTATATACATTTGCCCAAAATAATAGTTTTACCAAAGTAGCTTTAGGACATCATTTTGATGATAGTGTAGAGAGTTTTTTTATGAATATGTTCTACAATGGAACAATGCGAGCTATGGCACCAATATATAAAACAAATAGAGGTTTTCATCTTATTCGTCCACTTATTGAAGCAAGAGAGAAACAGCTTAGAGCCTTTGCTGATGATAACAATCTTCAACCTATTGGAGATGAAGCATGTCCTGCAATGTTAAAAGAGGTAAAAATGCCCCATGCAAGAGCCGATACGAAATTATGGTTAGAAAATTTAGAAAAAGATAACTCCAAGGTCTTTAAAATGATACGAGCATCATTTAAACATATTCATGATGATACATTTTTAGACCCTGAGCGTTGGATTAGAGATGACCTGAAATAAATAGAGAGGAGGAATTCCACCTCCCTACTCTACTCTAAATCAAATGCTGTATCATTTGCCCAAGTGGTCAATGCTTCTTTATCAGCCTCTGTAAGTTTCGCCTCTTTATGTATCAATAGATAACTAGGAAGTGGCATTTTACTCTTAATTGCTTTTGGAATCTTTTGAAGATACTTAAGCTTTTTCTCATCGTCATACTTTTCCCATGTTGAGAAATTCATGTGTTCACGTCCCTCTTCTACATGGTGTTTAGTAAACCATGAAACAGGAGCTATATTACTGTACCATGGAAACGTTGTATGATTTGAGTGACAATCAAAACAGCTACGTTTTAAGATAGCTTGTACATTTTTGGGAGCTTGTAGCTCCTCGTCAGCCTTTGTAGGCACCTCAGCAGGGACATTCATTGGTATAAATTGAATCCCTATAAATATCAATAATGCGAGTAGTGTTAATTTTTTCATATTTAATTATATCAAATAATTATAAAAGTTCTAGTGAAGCTCTACTACTACTTCACCATTAACTACATCAAAAGTAACACTTGAACCTTCTGTTAATTTATCTTCTAAGATAAGTTCTGCTAATCTATCCTCTACTACATCATATAAAGCTCTTTTTAGTGGTCTTGCACCATATACTGGGTCAAAACCAACTTCTGCAATATAATTTTTTGCACTTTCGCTCAACTCAACACTAATATCTCGTGATGCCAACTTATCTTTAATAGATTTAAATAGAATATCAACAATTCCTCTAATTGCTTCTAGGTTAAGAGGATTAAAGATAACAATATCATCTAAACGGTTCAAGAACTCTGGTTTAAAATATCTTTTTAACTCATCATTAACAGCTTTTTCACGGTCATTTCTATCTTCAAACTCCATAATTTTATCTGAAGCAATATTTGAGGTCATAATAATAATGGTATTTTTAAAGTCAATAGTGACCCCTTTGTTGTCTGTTAGACGACCATCATCAAGTACTTGTAAAAGTGTATTAAAGACATCTGGGTGTGCTTTTTCAATCTCATCAAAAAGTACTACTGAGTAAGGTTTTCTTCTTACTGCTTCGGTGAGTTGTCCACCCTCATCATAACCTACATACCCTGGAGGTGCTCCAACTAAACGTGATGCTGCATGTTTTTCCATATACTCTGACATATCAATACGTATAAGCGACTTTTCAGAGTCAAAGAGGAACTTAGCCAAAGTTTTAGCTACTTGGGTTTTACCAACACCTGTAGGTCCCAAGAACATAAATGAACCAATTGGTCTATTAGTATCACTAAGCCCTGCTTTATTTCTCTTAATTGCTCTAGCAACTGCATGTAGAGCTTCATTTTGACCAATAACCTCTTGATTTAAGATATTTTCAACATTTAAAATCTTCTCTTTTTCAGTTTGTAACATTTTGTTAACAGGAATACCTGTCCAACGGCTTACAATACTTGCTATCATCTCTTCATCAACAGAGTTTTTAAGAAGAGTTCCCTCTTGACTCATCTCTCTCCAACGCTCTTCAAGAGCTAGAACTTCTTGCTCTTTAGCTGGAATCTGTCCATGTTGAATCTCTGCTACTTTTGTAAAATCACCCTCACGCTGAGCTATTGTGGCTCTATTTTTTAGAGACTCAATCTCTGCTTTTATAGTTGCAATATCATTGAAAACCTGCTTCTCTGTCTCAAATTGACTTTGAAGAGAGGCTCTTTTCTCCTCTAAATCTGCTAACTCTCTCTCTATCTCTTCAAGACGTTTACTATTTTTGTCGCCCTCTTCCATAAGAAGAGCCTCTTTTTCAACTAAAAGAGTTGAGAGTTGACGTTTAACTTTAGCAAGTTCTGTTGGCTCACTCTCAATCTCCATCTTCAACTCAGCTGCTGCTTCATCAATAAGGTCAATTGCTTTATCTGGCAAGAAACGGTCAGTAATATAACGGTCACTAAGCTTTGCTGCTGCCACTAATGCAGAATCAGTAATAGTTACATTGTGGTGTGCTTCAAGTCTATCTTTAATACCTCTTAAAATCTGTAACGCTTCATTAATACTTGGCTCTTCTACTTTAACAGGTTGAAAACGACGTTGAAGTGCTGTATCTTTCTCAAAATATTTTCTATACTCTTTTAGTGTTGTTGCCCCAATAGTATGTAACTCACCACGAGCAAGAGCTGGTTTCAAGATATTCGCTGCGTCCATACTTCCTTCACTTGCTCCTGCACCAACAATAGTATGAATCTCATCAATAAAGAGAATAATATTTGAAGCCTCTTTAACCTCATCGACTACAGCTTTTAGTCTATCTTCAAACTCACCACGATATTTTGCTCCTGCAATTAAACGGCTCATGTCGAGTGAGATAACACGCATGTTTTGAAGACTCAAAGGAACTTCTTTGTTAACAATACGCTGTGCTAATCCCTCAACAATAGCCGTTTTACCTGTTCCTGGTTCACCAATTAGAATTGGGTTGTTTTTGGTTTTACGAATTAGAATCTGCATCATACGTTGCACCTCTTCATCTCGACCAATAACAGGGTCAAGCTCTCCATCAAGTGCCTTTTTATTGAGGTCAATACCATACTGTTCTAACGCCTCTAAAGCTTCATCTGAACTTTGAGAGTCAATACTCTTACCACCACGAATAGACTCTAGTGTCTTTTTAAGCTCTAATAAATCAATGTATTTCCCTAAAGTATTTTTAATAAAATCTTCATCAATATTGGCAATAATCCAAGCATCAACAGCAAGATATTGGTCTCCATTTGCAGTCATAACTCCTTCTGCTTTTTGTAGTGAAGATACCATCTTTTGAGAAAGGCGAATAGTCTCTTTTGTTACAGTAGATACTGTTGGTAGTTTATTAACAAGACTCTTTACCTCTAGCTCAATTGCTGCTTTATCCGTATTCATTTTATTAAGTGCTTGATGTAACAATGAATTAGTATTGGTTAATAAACCCCATAACACGTGTAGTGGGTCAACCTCTTGATTTTTATTATGTAGAGCTAATGAAACTGATGACTCTATTGCTGATGTCATCTGATTGGTTAATTTTTCTAAAATACTCATATTTCTTCCTTTTATTCTATTTCTTATTTTCTAGTTGATATTCTAGTATAATTTTATAGAAAGAAATGCCACTTTAGTACCAAAATATAACTTTTTAACCTATAATATCATTATACTTTTATCAATTTACGATAAAATATAGCTCTTAAAAAACGATGGGATAAATAATAATTAAATGATAATTAAAAACAAAAAAGCAATCTTATTAGGCTTTATATCAACCATAACTGCCTCAGTCATTCTTACAACAAGCTCTGCACAAGCCAAGAGTTACGAAACCCAAAACAGTCAAACTTCAAAACTAGAAGCCTATTTAAAGTTTACAAGAATTGTACAAATTATAGAAGACCAGTATGTAGACGATATTAATGCTTCAGATATTATTAACAAGGCACTAAAAGGACTGCTTAGCAATCTTGATGCTCACTCATCTTTTATGGATGCAAAAGAGACAAAAGAGTTACAAGTTCAAACACATGGAGAGTTTGGTGGATTAGGAATTACTGTAGGTATGAAAGATGGAGCGTTAACAGTTATTGCACCACTTGAGGGGACACCAGCAGATAAAGCTGGTATTAAAGCTGGTGATATTATTTTAAAAATCAATGACCAAGCGACTATTGGAATGACAATTGATAAAGCTGTCTCTATTATGCGAGGAAAACCTAAAACAGAAATTAATTTAACTATCGTAAGAAAAGGTGAATCTCATCCACTAAAAATTAAAATTATTAGAGACATTATAGAAATACAATCAGTTTATGCAAAAACCATTGGTGATGATATTCTATATCTGCGTATTACCTCTTTTGACCAAAAAGTAGTTCAAAGCATGAAAAAAGCCCTTAAAAAACATCCAAAAACAAAAGGGATTATTATCGACTTAAGAAACAATCCTGGTGGTCTTCTTAACCAAGCCATTGGTACTGTTGATATGTTTGTAAACAGTGGTGCTATTGTTAGTCAAAAAGGGAAAATCCCTGAAGAGAATTTAGTCTATAATGCAACATCTGCACATACAGATACAACCACTCCAATAGTTGTTTTGGTCAATGGTGGTTCTGCCTCTGCTTCTGAGATTGTTTCAGGTGCTTTACAAGACCATAAACGAGCTATTATTGTAGGTGAAAAAACTTTTGGTAAAGGTTCTGTTCAAGTTGTAATGCCTGTTAGCCAAGATGAAGCTTTACGTTTAACAATTGCTCGTTACTACCTACCAAGTGGAAGAACTATACAAGCTGTTGGTGTAACTCCAGATGTTGAAGTATCTTATGGTGAGATTAAAAAAGCTGAAGAGGGAATTTCTATTAAAGAGAAAGATTTACGAAAGCACCTTGAGAGTGAGCTTCAAAAAGTAGATGGTAAAAAATCTCATAAAAATGAGCATAAAGATAAAACTATCATAACCGAAGAGCAAATCTACAAAGATTCTCAGTTAAAATCAGGAATTGATATTCTTAAAGCTTTAATGATTACAAAAAATAAGTAAACTAAGGATAGACAGATAATGAAAAAAACAGCATTACTCTATGAAGGTAAAGCAAAGAAAATTTGGAATACAGAAGATGAAACACTTTTGATTTCAGAATTTAAAGATGATTTAACAGCTTTCAATGGAGAAAAAAAATCTTCTGAAGAAGGTAAAGGTGCATTAAATAACAAAATCTCAACCGAACTTTTTAAAGTACTTAGTAATAAAGGTGTTCCTACACACTTTGTTGAGATGTTAGATGATAATAATATGTTGCATAAAAAATGTGATGTTATTTTAATTGAAGTTATTGTAAGAAATATTGCAACAGGTTCTTTAAGCCGAAATCTAGGCATAGAAAATGGAAAAGTTCTTCCATTCACTCTAGTAGAATTTGACTATAAAAATGATGAGCTAGGTGACCCTAAACTAAATGACCAACATTGTCTTATTTTAGAGTTAGTCAAAAACACAGAAGAACTTGACTATATTCGTTTTATGGCACAACGTGTTAACACCATTATGCAAGAGTTCTTTGCAGACAAAGGACTAACTGTTGTAGACTTTAAACTTGAATTTGGTCGTGATGTAAATGGAAATATTATCTTAATTGATGAGCTTAGTCCTGATAACTTTAGATTCTGGGACAAAGCAACAGGTGAAAGTATGGATAAAGACCGATTTAGAAAAGGTCAAGGTGGACTTAAAGTTGCCTACGAAGAGGTATTAAACAGAATCTTAGGAGAAAAAGCGTAATGACTGCAATTGTAAATATATTTTTAAAACAAGGTGTTCTTGACCCACAAGGAAAAGCAATTCACCATGCACTTGATGCCATGAACTTTGAAGGTGTTGAAGATGTTAGAATGGGAAAACAGATTGTTTTAAAACTCACTTCTGATAACAAAGAAGAGGCTCAAAAAGAAGTTGAAAAAATGGCTGAAGAGATTTTGGCCAATACTGTTATTGAAGACTATACTATCGAGCTACTATAATGAAACACGTTGCAATTTTACAATTTCCAGGTACTAACTGTGATTTAGATACAAAGTATGCTTTTGAAAAACTTGGTTGCACAACTACTATTATATGGCACAAAGAGAGTAAACTTCCTCAAAATGCCGACTTAGTTGTTGTTCCAGGTGGATTCTCTTACGGTGACTACTTACGTTCAGGAGCTATTGCTAAATTTTCTCCAATTATGAGTGCTGTTGAAGAGTTTGCTAAAAATGGTGGTCAAGTTTTAGGTATCTGTAATGGTTTTCAAATTTTAACAGAGGTAGGGCTACTTCCAGGAGCTTTAAAACGAAATATTGGACTACACTTTATCTCTAAGTTTCAAACCCTTAAAGTAGTCAATAATAGCAATTCTTTTTTACAACAATGTGATAAAGATGAAGTCTTAAATATTCCTATTGCTCATGCTGATGGAAACTACTATATTGATGAAGAGGCTTTTAAAGAGTTAGAAGCAAATGAACAGATTTTACTACGATACTCAGACGCAAAAGGTGAGCCTATTATTGTTAATGGTTCTGTTACTTCTATTGCTGGAGTTTGTAATAAAAATAAAAATGTATTTGGACTAATGCCTCATCCTGAACGTGCTTTAGAGACTATTTTAGGCTCTAAAGATGGTATAAAAATGCTAGAAGGGCTTATTGCTTAATGAGAAACATATACTCATATACCTTATTATTAATTACATTTCTTTTATTATTTTCAGTCAATTTAGTAGCTGAAAATATTAACTATAGTTATGTTCCTAGAAAAGTATATGAAAAACAAGTTTTTCCTATTAGTTTTTTAACCAATATCCAAGATACTAAAAAGATAAAATTTGAGTTTTATGGAGATAAAGAACCTGTCCTTAATAAACCTGTAATTATAAAGAATGGTTCAAATCTATTTTATACATTTTACTTTAAAGCTTCAGGAAAGCTCTTCTATATTCCTAAAATAGTAGTTACTATTAATGGCAAGAAAGAAAAGTTATCAGGTCTTAAAATACCTGTTAAAAAACTTCCAAAACATAAAAACTTTTCAGGAGTTATTGCCTCTGGATTAAAGATTAAAAATCACCAAGTCTCAGTCTATGATGAGAAGAGTAACCTTATTGCTATTTCACTTGAAGCCCATGATGCAAATTTAGAAGATATCTATATTCCATCTGCTCTTAAAGATGGTGTTGAAAATGCAAAAAGAGAGGGTTCAAAGATGGAGATAAACTACTATATAGTCTTACCTGCTAATGATAGAGTCCTTACCTTTAGCTATTTTGATACAATAAAAGAGAGTTTTGTAGAAAAGAGTATTCCTATTATTATGCAAGATGCTTCTGTAGCTGCACAAACAGACCTTAATCCTAAAGATGATAGTTTTGAAACATTAAAGAAATATGTACTTATTGGGCTATCTGTTCTCTTTGTACTTCTATTTTTATGGAAAAAAGACTTTTTCTATTTGGTGATGGCAGTTATCTCATCAGCTGTACTATTAACTTTTTACACTCCTTTAGCTACAGTATGTGTTAAAGAGGGTTCACCACTATATATTATACCTACTTCAAACAGTACGACAAGTATTCATATTGACAAAAGATATAAAACAACCAAACTTGCAGAACGAAATGAGTTTGTAAAAATCGAATATACCAATGGAACTATAGGATGGATAAAACGTGAAGACCTTTGCGACAATTAGATTTTATTATGGCTCTGCTGTTATCTCATTTATAGCAGCAGGAATTATGGTTCCTCTACTTTTAATTTCAAAAAAGAGTCGCTCATGGATTCTACACTACTTTAACAAACTTATCATGATTTTACTTGGTGGTAAAATTGTTCAACATGGAGAATTAGATAAAAGTGTAGATATAGTTATCTCTAACCATCAAGGTATTATTGATATTATTGCTCTTGAAGCAAGTCAAAATATTGATTTTCAATGGGTAGCTAAAAAGCAACTTTTTGACACTCCATGGTTTGGTTTTTTACTAAAACTTCCAAATATGATAGAAGTTGATAGAGAAAATAAAAGTGGACTTATTAAACTTTTAACCAATGTAAAAGAGACCATTCAAAATGATAAAGAGCGAGTTATTGCTATTTTCCCTGAAGGAACAAGAACCAACAAACAAACACTTCTTCCTTTTAAGGGTGGAACCCGTATTGTTGCAGAAAAGCTTGGACTCACCATTCAACCCATTGTTATTACAAATAGTAAACGTCTTCTAAATGAACACAATAGAACAGCTCACTCTGCTACAGTACACATTACCTACTTAGAACAACCTTTCAAAGTATCAAAAGATAATAAAGGATGGTATGAAGAGGTACGCCAAAAGATGCAAAAATGTATTGATGAAGAAGAGAAAAAATATAAAAGAGAGAGATAGATGAACAATGAAGAACTAGATTTAGAAACCCCACTTCGTGATGAAGTAGAACAACATATTAGAAAACTTATTAGACCACTAAAAGATGAAGATGAATTAAGAGCTGTTTTAAAAGTAAAGCTTACAAAAAAAGAGTTCAAAGTTTTAAACAACTGGGCAAATAAAGAAGAGCTAAAACCTATTTTAGAGAAACTATCTTTAGATGAAAAACGTTATGAAGAACTCTCTTTAAAACTTATTAAAAAGCTAAATCAAGAGAAGCTTAAACAAGAGATTATGATTTAGGCTTATCTCCTAACATCATAATTAAAAACGAAACCAAAGTCCCAACTATCATCATAACAGAAAAATCAACTTTAAAATCTATAAAATTCCCAATAATATAAGGCTGTAAAACCAATACAGTTAAAAATCCTCCAATCAATGCCCAAAGTACTGTTGTTTCATTTCCTCTTTTAGTAAATATGGCCGCTCCATAAACACCCAATAGTGAAGCATAAGCAAATGCCATAACACCTAAAGCAAAGTTTAGAAGAGGTAACTCACTATACTGTTGCCAATAGAAAGATAGCATTGCCATAAATGAGAGTAAAATAGCAAATATGATTACCATAAAACGACTAGCATTTAAGTAGTGTTTTTCATCTTTTTTATTCTTAGTTAGCCATGGTCGATAGATGTCTTCAATTGCAACAGAAGACATAGCAGATAGAACTGAATTAGTTGAGGAGAGGGCTGCTGCAATTGCTCCTACTGTTACTAAACCTCTTAAGCCCTCTGGCATTTCATTTAGAATATAGAGCATAAAGATTTTAACACTTTGACCGTCAATATTTTGGTCAACACAAGCTGATTTTACAGAAGAGAGTTCAGGGTGTTGGTAAAAAAGATAGAGAAGCAGACCAATAATTAAAAATAGTAGTGCTACAGGAATGGTAAAAACAATAGAGTAGATAAGTGAGCGTGACCCATCTTCTTTGTTTTTACAAGTTAATACACGTTGAGTCATATCTTGGTCTAATCCATAAGCTGCAATATTGAGCAAAAACCAACCTGTAAGAAGTGTCCAAAGGGTAAAGCCCCCTGAAAAAGAGAAATCTACCAATTTCAGTTTATGGTTCTCACTTAGTATTTGCATAATTGTTGAGAAATCTGTATTTAAACTATAATATAAATAGAATAGTACAGCTAAACCTGCTCCAATATAGGTTACAGCTTGAATAATATCTGAGAAGATGACAGATTTTACTCCACCAAAATAGGTGTAGCCTAAAGCACCTATCATCAGTACAGCAATAGAGATGGCAATATGAATAGCATAAATATCTGAAAAGAGTATCATAGAGATAGCCAATGCACCAATGTATAGTCTAGCTCCACTTGCAAAAAGACGACCAACTAAAAACATAACTCCTGCATAACGTTTAGAGGTCTCTCCATAACGATACTCCAAATACTCATAAACAGTAATAGCACGTATCTCATAAAACTTTGGAACTAATACTTTAGATACAAAAACAACT
>JALUKJ010000214.1 GCA_027056615.1 Campylobacteraceae bacterium
ATGACTGGTTCAATAGAGAGTGCTTTTAACCATGCATAGTATTCATCTTTAGACTTTAAAACTATCTCTTTTGCTTTAATGGCTTGTTCTTGCTTTAAGGCATGATTTTCATTAGATATAGTTTTCAAATCATCTATTCTAAAAAGCTTTAACTTCTCTAATCCCATATCATCAATATCACGAGGAATTGCCATATCGAACCAAACTCTCTGTAGGTTTGCATTTTCTATCATACGAGGTTGAATTATAGTCTCTTTAGAAGAGGTTGCAGAAAAAACTAAACGATAACGGTTCAGATATTTTGGTAAATTTTCTACACTAGAAGCTTTAACATTTTCACCCAACTCTTCGGCAATTTTTTCTATCTTTTCAACATTTCGTCCCAAAAGTAAAACATCACAACCCAAACGCAAAAGATGTTTTGTTGCAATAATTCCCATCTCTCCTGCACCAATAACAACACCTCGCATACCTGTTATATTGTCACCATAAATTTTATGGGCTTGTGCCACAGCAACAGAAGCAATAGAGAGTGGTCTACTAGATATACTTGTCTGATTCCTAACCTCTGCTGCACACTTAATAGCATGAGAGAGTACACGATTTAGTTTAGCCCCTGCTGTTCCATTCTCGTAAGAGAACTTAAATGCCTCTCGTACTTGACCTGTAATTTGTGACTCACCTATAACTAAAGAGTCTAAAGAAGATACAACCGAAAAAATATGAACAATCGCATCTTCGTCATCATACTTACGTCCAGAAGATTTTAACTTGTAAAAATCAATTCCTGATTTTTTACTCAATAGACCCAATATAGTATGGTAAGAAGAGAAGTTATCAGAGGTCGCAACCACTATCTCAACTCTGTTACAAGTAGAGACCACAAAGGCTTCATGAACAAACTTAAACTCTACCAGCTCATGTAAAAAAGTACTCTTCTCTTGGTCATCTGCAAATGCCATCTGTTCACGAAAAGCTTGTTCACAGTTGTTATGGTTAAATGATAAAATTTGATAATACATTAAAACTCTCTCTCAATCATTGCTTTTGCAATATTTGATAAATCTTTCTCTCCTAAAGAGTCCATTAACTCTATTGCTTTATCAACTAACTCTTTTGCTTCACTATAGGCTTTTTCGATAATATTGTACTTTTTCATAGCAGATTTAATCCACTCTGCTTCATCTTGACTTAGACGCTTACGATGAAGAGAGAGTAAAAATTCTCTATCCTCTTGGGCTAAACTCTCAAAAAGATAGATATAAGGTAAGGTAACCTTTCCCTCTTCAAAATCATGTAGAGCAGGTTTACCTAAAGTTTTACTCTCTTGGGTAATGTCTAAAATATCATCTATCATCTGAAAAGCTAGTCCAAGGTTTCGTCCATACTGTTTATAGGCTTGGCGATTTTTTCCTACTAAAATAGCTGCCGATTCAGCAGAAGCTTCCATTAAAGAGGCTGTCTTTTGATACAACATCTTTAAATAAGCATCTCGGTTAGTATGAAACTTTCGTGATAACTCCACATCTGCTAGTTCTCCAAGGCTTAGTTGTACAACAGCATTTGATATAACCTTTGCTACCTCTGGCGAAATTGTATTTAACTCAAAAAAAGCTTTTGAATAGAGTATATCTCCCATCATAATAGCTGTTTTATTTCCATCACTAGCATTAACAGAAGCTTTTCCTCGTCTTTGATAGGCATCGTCAATAACATCATCATGTAAAAGACTTGCAGCATGAATCATCTCTACCGTTGCAGCTGTCTTAATAACTTTTAGACTTGACCCTGCAATTTTCAAAATTAATTTAGTACGAAGTCGTTTACCCTTTGGTATTTTTCTATAGAGTCTCTTTACATAGCTATCATCTAAATCTACTATGTACTGCTCTATCTTTCTCTCAACGGCATTAATCACCATTTTCCTTTTTATTATTGTTTCTCTATTATTAATTTTTGAAGATTATACCCTTTTTCACTTAATTACATAAATTGCTTTTACTTTAAATCCTCTTTTTGTATCTTTAATTGTCATAAAACCTTTTGAGTAACCTGAGCTTTTTTTACCTTTATGATTTGATACATACCATTTAGTAGATGTTCTAATATTACAATAGTTCACCCCATTTTTAGTATATCTTTTTAAAATCTTAAATTTTAGTAACTTAAAATTTCTATATTTCCATTTTCTATTATAGGCTCTAACCGATTTTCCAACTCTTTTAGGTGTTATATTTTTGAAGTGAAAGTATCTTTTTATCTTATTGTCATAGAATGCCATAATTTTTTTAGAAGAGGCGTGTGATGTTGCCTTTAGATAACTATTTAAAAATTGATGTATATTTGCTTTTGAAAATATTTTACTTAAATTATCATCTTGAGTATATTTAGTTGTATTAGCATCTTCTACTATTTTTTTAGTCAGATTCGTATCATCTACTATTTTTTTAATTATATTTTTTTTTGTTGTATTCTCTTCAATAGATAAGGTTTTTTGCTTCGTAACATTTAAATCTTTTTTAGGAATATTTACCAATGAAATATTATGTTCTAATAAATCTTTTTTTTCTTTAGTTTTAGTTTTGTTTGATTCAACTATTATTATATGATGTTTCTCAACTAGATTTTTTGGTTGTATTATTGTACTATTTTTTTCTTTAGTGGTATTTACTTCTATCTGTTTATTATTCCAGATATTAAGTGTTTTTAACTTATTACCATATTGATTAAAAGCTAAAATCAAACCTCCTATGAGCGTTAGCAAAACAACTCCAATCAACCATAAAGAAGAAGATTTTTTTTTCTTATCTTCTCCTATTTGAATTAACTCTTCGAGTAGAGGTAATTTCTTATCCTTTTTAGGCTCAAACTGTAAATAAGCTTCTACTTTTGCATTAGGAGTATATGCCATACAACTATAGATAGTACCATTCTCTTCAAAATAAGCAAAAACCTTAATCTCACATACAATATGTCTTCGATGAAGATTATTAATTTCTCTTATAATTTCAGCTTTTCTTTTATTGAAAACCCCTAGTGCTTCAGGTATGGTCTCTACATTAGTACCTTTTCGTTCTGAAAATACTTCTAAAAAAAGCTCTTTTATAACAAAAAAGCTCCCTTCTCGATGAATATTTTTTGCTAGATAAAGAATCTCAAAGTCATCTTCCCCTAAAACATCTATAATTTTATAGTGACCACCTATTATGGTACCGTTTGCTAAATATTTATTATTCATCAAAAACCTCCAAGGAAACCTCGTCCATAATCTGTGATTTGGACGAGGAGGAATTGGAGGAGCTTGTTATTGTTTAATAGTTGCGATTGAGTAAGCATACCCATCTCCTTTCTGTATTGTTT
>JALUKJ010000215.1 GCA_027056615.1 Campylobacteraceae bacterium
ATGCCACATGGGGTGCTAGAATTCAAAGAGCAGGAAAAATCAGATTTGAAAATTGTACTTTTGGAAGTAAAAAATATAAAACTTATGGAATAATAATGGGAGATAGTGATGATATAATTATTAAAACTTCTACATTTATTAATCCATCTATGGCTATTTATATATTTGGAGAGAATTTTGGAAAATTAAAAGTTGAAAATAATCATTTTATAGGAGATAATTATTCTCCTATAAACTTCTATTGGTCAAAAGGATATGGTAAAGAGGGGCATCTTAAAGAGTTTTTATATGGTGGAAATAAGATAGAAGGAGCATTGATTAAGAGTCTATATAAAATTAAAGGAGATTTTAAAATAGATAAAATTAGTAAATAGAGATAGAAGATAAAAAACAACTCTACCAATTCCTCCTCTCCCAAATCGAAGATTATGGAAGAGGTATCCTTGGAGATATTATAATGAAATCTCTGATTTCAAAGAGTTTTGCGAGAACTCCAAGAGATAAACATTTCTAAAATCTTCTCTAAGCTTTTCATATTGATTGGTTTTGATAAGTATCCATCCATACCAAAGTTTAGGTACTTCTCTCTGTCTCCCTCTAGTGCATTGGCTGTTAAGGCTATAATTGGAATATGCTCTTTTGCCTCTTCTTGCTCAAAATCTAAAATATTTTTGGTTGCCTCTACTCCACCCATAATAGGCATTTGAATATCCATAAAAATAATATCAAAATTACTCTCTTTTCGTAATTTTATAGACTCTTTACCATTGTCTACTATGGTTACTTCAAATCCAAAACGTTCTAAAATACTCCTCATAAGCTTCTGGTTAATCTTATTGTCTTCTACAACTAATGCTTTTTTATTTAAAAAGTGAATTGATTTTCTCTTTTTCTCTACATGACGTTGCCTATTTTTATGCTCTAAGACTTCTAACGCTTTTAAAGTTCTTGTAAAATTAACAGGTTTATGAAGAAGATAATCTATCTTATCTCTTACTTTAACTAATTCATCTTCTCTATTATCTGCAACAATTAAAATTATTTGGATTGGTAAATCTAAAAAGACTTTTAATTGTTGTTGATTTTTAAAACATTTATAGTCCATAAAGAGTAAATCAGGTAGTTTACTCTCTTCTAAAGTAAGAATCTCATATCGGTTATAGGTCTGAAATTTTGCACCATAAAACTCAACATAATTTTTTAAATATCGATCAATACATTGAGGAGTAATAGGAGGAATATAGCCTATGCTATAAGATGAAAAATTCAATTTATTATATTTGCTAGAAGATGAAGATTTTTCTAAATTTAAAGAGAAATAGAAAGATGTTCCTTCTCCCACTTCACTTTGAATCTCTAACTCTCCTCCCATATATTGAATAAATCGACTTGAGATACTAAGTCCTAGTCCTGTACCTCCATATTTTCTATTGGTACTTACATCTGCTTGAGAGAAAGCATCAAAAATCTTTTTCTTCTCTTCTAAACTAACCCCTATTCCAGAGTCTTTAACCATAAATTTTAGTAATGTACTCTTTTCATCCTCCATTATCTTTAACATTGAGACAATAACAATTCCCTCTTCTTCTGTAAATTTAATAGCGTTAGAGATTAGATTGTTTAAAATTTGAGATAGCTTTGTAGGGTCACCTAAAAGTTCATTAGATATGTTAGGGTCAATATTAACTTTTAATTCAACTTTTTTCTCTCTTGCTTTAGCAATAAAGGTATCAACCGATGATTCAAAAGTAGCAATAGGGTCAAAGGGAATAGACTCTAATTCAACTTTTCCAGCTTTAATTTTAGAAAAATCTAAAATATCATTAACAATATTAATCAGTTGCATAGAACTCTCTTTAATAATAGAGAGCATTTCATCTTGGTCAGCATTGAGAGGTGTTTCTCGTAACTCTTTAGTAAAACCAACAATTCCATTAAGGGGGGTTCGTATCTCATGTGACATATTTGCTAAAAAGAGGTCTTTTGCACGATTGGGTTCTTTAATAGCATTAGCAAGAAATTTATAGATTTCAATACTATCATTTCGTTTTAATAGAGCCTCTAACTCTCTTCGCTTTTCAATATCAATATCTACTTCAATATTTCTAAGTGTATCTTTAAGATAACGCTCCTCTTCACGCATTTTAAAGAAAAAGTAGATTAAAAAAAGTATAACTAAAAATAAAATAAAAAGTAAAAAAGCTATAAATAGATACTTTTTAATATTATGTTTCTCGATTAAAAACATTCTATTCAATTTTTTAACTTGAGACTCTTTAAACATATCTACTAACTGATTAATCTTTTCAAGTTTTCTCATAGTCAAATAGTGCCACTTATCAAAAGTAACTCTATAGTTTCCACTTTTAGCATCTAAAAAAATTTGGGTATACTCTTTATCTCCAATTTTTTTAAAATTTTTAGCATTAAAATTTTCCCTCTGCATAAAAAGGGGAAGCATTCTATTTGCAATGATATTATCCCAAAACTTTAAATCATTTCTGTCCATTACTTTAGAGTTTAAAAGAATAAATGCTAAAAAGCTATCTTCTAGTTTTATATTATTTTGAAGCTTATATAGTATTAAAATATTTTCTTCTATTTTAGAAGAGAGTAGTTTTTCCATATTTTTGAAAATTGGCACAATAATTTGCTTCTCATAAATATCATACATCATCTCTTTATAGCCAATCTTATAATCATTGACCCTATTGCGAACAAGTGTAATTTCTTTATTAAAAAACAACTTATTATCTTTTAATAACCTATTAACTTGTAATCTCTTCTGTTGAAGTTCATTAAACCCTACTGATGTACTCAAATATATAGAGGAAAGAAATCTCTCATCTTCTATGTTCTTAAGAAGCCTATTTAAGTTATTAAAATATAAATAATGCAGATTCTTATTATTTATAATTTGATACGCTTTATAAGAGCTATATGCCTTATAGCTAAAAAATGAGATGCCCAATAGTGATAAAATGAGTGTAATAATATACAATAGATTGCGTAAAGTTTTTAATCTCAAAGAGTCCCCTAGTTATAAATTTTTTTTATGGTATCGTTCAATCTCTTCTAAAATGTCTTGACTATATTGAGTAGAGTGTAAAAGGATATGGGGAATATATAGTCCTTCTTGATTACTAAAAAATTCTTTATTGGTTGTCCAAATAGCACAAATTTGTTCAACACTTTTTTTAAGTTTTTGAGAATAGTGATACTCATTAGCTTCTTTTAGAATCTTATCTATTTGGGCTATAGCTTGATACATTTTTTCTCTTTTAAAATCACTGATTACTCCTATTTTTGATGCCATATAATAACTAGTTACATACTCAAAGAGATATTGAGCTTTTTTACTAGACATTAACATCTTCTCCTCTTTGGTATAGTTATATTTATGTTCATCAATAATAGCATCAGCCCCCTCAATAAACTGTTCCCCAAAATCTAAAATTCGATTAACCTTCTCAATACTCTTATCTTGATTAATAATATTTTTAATTTGACTTAAGCTGTAATCAAAATAGACTAGAAGCTTTTTACTACTACTACTTTTAGTCATTTCAGATATCTCATCTACAGACGCTTTTAACCTCTTAATATTATCTTCTATACTTCTTTTTAAAAAAGTAGCATCTTGTTTATTGTAGAGAAGTAGATAATCAACGGCTATCTTCTGACTTAAATATTGAATATTTTCAGAAGCCTCAATAATCTTTACATCACCTCTTGTAGAACCAAACAGTAGTATTGAAAAAATTAGTATTAAAATTATCTTTTTCATTGTTTTTTCTCTGCCATATATAGCCTAGATACCTCTTTCATTTTTTCTGAAATTTGTGTTGTACTATCAAATACAATAGAAGAAGTAAACTTTTTATCTTGATAAATTGGATAAGCAGCACTCCATAGTTTATCAACCTCTTTTAATTTTTCTGAAATTGTTTTACTATTATCTTTATTTTGCATTAATTTTTTATGGTTTATAGCAAAAGCTTCAATAGTAACTCTAATCTTTTTTTTAAGAGATATATCGTTTTTATTTAACTGTAAGGCTTTACAGTATGTTGCAATCTTCTCAGCTAAGACCTGTTGCTGATTTGATTTTTCCATTGCTTCATAGATATTTTTATTTAAATCTTTTTTTAATAAAGTTGCTACCTTTTTACTTTTAGCTAAAACCATCTCACTAAGTTTTAAAATCTCTTCGGTATTTTTTGTACTATGTGGCTGTTTTGCTAAATTATTAAATTCGTTAGAACTTTTTTTAATAAAACTCATTATAGTTCTAATCTTTGTACTTTTTGTAGAGGTATTAATCTTAGAATAGGTCTTATAAAAATTCTTTAAAGCACTCTTTAATTGTATATCTGCTTTACCAGAAACATTTGTTTTCTTAACATATAAGTAAGCCTTTGAAATCCTTTGTGAAAGGATTTGTTGTTGATTGACAATATTGATTAACTCTAATTTTTTTGCATTTGATGTTCCTGTCTTTGCAAATGCACTACTTGTTACAAAAAATATAATTATAAAACTCATATAAAATTTATTCATCTTTTTCTCCTTACTCATCAATGGAGTAATAAATTTATGAAGAGGTATGAGAGAAGAGTATAGACTATTCATCTCAACTTCCCCATATACTATTATAACATTAAATTTGCTATTTTTTAATATTTTATGTGTTTTTTTGTAACTTTTTATTGTTTATAGTTAAAGAATTAATTATCTTATATAAGATAATCAAGAAAAATTTGATTAGAATATGAGCTTCAACGGTTGTAGAGTAATATATGTTAGTAACACCCTAACTCAAAGAAAACTGCCTAAAACTTATACAAAAAAATCAAACAATTACCATATAATTTCACTATAATATCTTAATTATACTCAAAGGGGTAGAGCGTGTTAGGTAAAATAAAAAACTCAATAATAGATTTTTTGGGTACAGACATAAAGACCGATAAGTACAAAAAAAGAGATGATGCTAAGTTTGGAAAGATTTCTAACTTTAAAACACCAGATGAATGGGTGCGTAGTACCTGTGGTTACTGTGGTGTTGGATGTGGGCTTTATATTGGTGTTAAAGATGGACGACCTGTCTACACTAAAGGTGACCCTGCTCACCCTGTGAGTAAGGGAACGCTTTGTCCTAAAGGGTTAACAGAACATGAGATGGTAGACTCTAGTAACCGTGTAACAACTCCTATGATTCGTAAAGATGGAGAGTTACAAGCTGTAGAGTGGGATGAAGCCTTTTCTTATACGGCTAAAAAGTTTCAAGATATTCAAGCAGAGCATGGTAAAGGTGCTGTTGCATGTATCTCTACTGGGCAGTTTTTGACAGAAGACTTTTATACTTTGGGTAAATTTGTGCAACTAGGACTAGAGAGCAATAACTATGATGGAAATACTACTCTGTGTATGGCTAGTGCTGTTATGGGGTACAAACAGAGTTTTGGTTCAGATGGACCACCTGCTAGTTATGAAGATTTTTCTCATGCTGATGTAATAATGTTGATTGGTGCAAATATTGCCGATAATCACCCAATTTTAAAACTTCATATTGCTAAAAACAAGAAAATAACAGGTAAAAAACCAACCATCATTGTAGTTGACCCTCGTCACTGTAAAACAGCAAATATGGCAGATATATTTGTGCCATTAGCACCACGAAGTGACTTAGCGTTGATTAATGGACTTTGCTATATTATCTTTGAGCAGGGTTGGGAAGATGAGAAGTTTATAAAAGAGCGAACAAGTGGTGCTTTAGAGTTTAAAAAGCATATTATGACAAACTATCCACCTCAAGAGGTGGCACATATTACAGGTATTGATGTAAAAGAGCTTTACCGTTTAGCTAAAGTTTATGCCTCAGCAGATAAAGCTATGAGTGCATGGACAATGGGGGTTAATCAAAGTTCTATTGGAACAGATACTGTTTCGGCTATTTGTAATTTAGCTCTTATTACTGGTAACCTTGGAAAAGAGGGGGCTAGTCCTTTTTCTATTACAGGTCAATGTAATGCTATGGGAACACGTGAGTTTGGTTTTACCTCTTCTATCCCTGGTTATAGAAACTACTACTCTACACAAGATAGAGAAGATTTTGCTAATATTGTTGGTGTGCCAACAGAGCTTATTCCTACTCAAAGAGGGTATGCTTATCCACAGATTATTGATGCTATTGATAGAGGGGAGATAAAAGCTCTTTGGGTGACAGCTACCAATCCATTAGTAAGTTTTCCTGACCAAATAAAATTGCGACGAGCATTAAAAAAGCTAGATATTTTGGTGGTTCAAGATGCATTTATGTCTGAAACAGCCCAAGAGGCAGATGTAATCTTCTCGGCTGCGACTTGGAGTGAGAAAGAGGGAACTTACACTAACTCAGAGCGTAGATGTAACTATGCTAAAAAGGCTGTTGAGCCTTTAGGTAAAACCATGAGTGATGCAAATATTGTTATAGAGTTCTCTAAACAGTTTGATGGTAAATATGAGTTACTATTTAAAGATTTTAAAACAAGTCGTGATATTTTTGAAGAGATGAAACGGGTAAGTAAAGGTCAACTATGTGACTACTCTGGAATGAGTTATGAGAAGATAGAAGAGTTAGGAGGGATTCAATGGCCATGTAATGAGCAGTATCCAGAGGGTAAAAAGCGTCTCTACACTGAGGGGTTTGATTGTCCTACCGATGATGGAAAAGCAAAACTTTTGGTTGTAGATTGGCAACCCTTGAGTGAGTCTTGTAATCCTAGCTTTCCTCTAAATCTTAATACAGGTAGAACAGTAGAGCAGTGGCATACACGAACTAAAACTAAAACTATTGGATTGTTAAATGACTTAGCACCTGAAGCGTGGGTTGAGCTAAATCCTAAAGATGCTAAAAAGCTCAAAGTCAAGAGTGGAGATAGAATCAAAATAGGTTCAAGTCGTGGAAGTGTTGAGGATTTGATTGTTAAAGTGACCGAAGTAGTTCGAGAGGGAGACTGTTTTGTTCCTTTCCACTTTAGTGAACAGATGATAAATAATGTAACCATTGCAGATTTTGACCCTAAATCATTTGAGCCTAATTTTAAACAGTGTGCTGTTAATATCTACTCTGATGCAGAGCCTGAGGGAATTAAGATGGAAGAGACTAAGATAGCAGGAGCGTTAGAGGAGTCTATAGCTTCTGTAGAGTTTACTAGTGAAACAGTATCTCAAAAAGAGTTAAATCTAAGATTATAGGCTCAATAAGATAATATTAGTCAACTACTTATATATTTATCCTATTTTTAGATAAAGTACAAAATCTTAAATATATAAGGCTATATTATGGGAATCAATCAGATTGAAGAGCTTAATCAAAAAAGATTTAAAAAACGGCAAGAGGTTGAAAGTTTTTTAAATAATTTCAATGACATTATTAGAGATAGAAAATTTAACTTTAATATAGAAGATATAATCTTTGAGTTAAAAGGATTAATAGATAAGTTCAGTAGAGATACCATTAAAATCTCAATTTTTTCAGAAGTAAGTAGTGGTAAAAGTACATTTTTAAATGCGTTGATTTTTAACAAACCTATTTTAGAGTCTAAAATAGGGGAGACAACTGCTAAAATATTTCATATTAAATATGGTAAGAAATATACTATAAATGGAATAGAGAAAGAGACTCTTGTAGAGATAAAAGAGCAGATAGCCCAAGAGAATCGTAAAAACTTAGATATGATGACAGAAAATCAGAATTTAATGGAGACTCAATCTCTTATTACTCTACCACATGAAAATCTGAAAAAAGGGATAGAACTCTATGATACTCCAGGTTTTGCTAGTATAAAAGAGAAAAAAATTCTCACAATGCTTAAAGAGGTTGTAAGTCAATCTGATGCAATTATTTTACTACTAGATATTTCACAAGGAATCAAAGAGAGTGAGCGTCTTTTTATTAAGAAAATACTTCACAATATTCAAATAAATAAACGCTTTATAGTCCTAAATAAGTATGATAGTATAGTCAATGAAGATGACCTTGCCATTAAGTCTAAAGAGGAGATAGCACAAGAAATATCAATGCTTATAGAAGAGATAGAGAATACACTTCAAATGCTTCAATATGACTCTACACAAAAGATAAATAGCTTCTATCTCTCTGCTAAAAAAGCCCTAGTAGGAAAAATACAAAATAATACTAATAAATTAGAAGAGAGTCGTTTTCCTATCTTTGAAGAAGAATTTTGGAGAAGAGTAGTTGAAGCAAAAGATGAGGTGTTTGAAGATAATATTAAGGCATTTCATAGAGTTAAAGAAAATATAAAAGAGGGGTTAAAAAAAGAGAGAGAGATACTTCAAAAGAGACAAAAGAGACTAGAAATAAAACTAGCTTCGTCTATGGAGAGTCAACGTAAAATTTTAACATTAGAAAAAGAGATTGAAAAATTAAAAAAACTTAAGAGTAGTAACAGTAAAATAAAAGAGACTCTTACCTCACAAGAGTATATAGTTCGTGAAGATATTATATATATATTAAAAGTCAATCTAGTGTCTGAACTCTCTAATATAAGATATTTAGATAAATTAATATTTTGGAAATTAAAAGATAGATACAAAGAGAGTATTGTGTTAGTTATGAACAATGCTACCTCCTATATTATAGAAAAACTTAACTCTTTTATCTCAAATAGTATGGAATATAGAAAAGAACTAGATGATATTTTATGGAGTATAAATCAAAATATAACCGAACCATTAGTTCCCACAAAGCATGACAAAAAAATAGATTTAGAAGAGATAATGAAGAGGGTTATTGATAAAATGGAGAATTTTATATGGTGGGATATGTCTACTTTTTTTGCTCTTTTAATATATGATACATTTACTAAAGAGAGTGAAATATTAGAACCATCTTATGTTGAGTTAATGCGAGAAATATCTGATATAAAAAGAGATTTAAGTATTGAACTTTTCAATAAAAAAATTCAAATAGAACAATATATCTCTATAGTAGAAAATGAGATAGAGAAGATAAAACAGAGTAAAAAAGAGCAAGAGAATTTAGAGAAAAAGATTAAAAAGGTTGCTCTTTTTATTGATGATATTGATAAATGGATTTAGTGAAATAATAAGTTAAGGAAAATAAAATGAAAAAACAGTTAAAACGATTTACAGAACTTCTGTTAGAGTGGAATAAGATTCATAACTTAACAGGTGCAAAAACTCCTGCTGATGTTGAAAAAAACATTGATGACTCTTTGTTTCCTACTACATTTATAGATAAACCAAGTTCAATTTTAGATGTTGGAACAGGAGCAGGGTTTCCTGGAATGATTTTAGCGATTGCTTATCCTGATGTAAGAACAGTATTATGTGAACCTAGACAAAAACGTGCCTCTTTTTTAAAATATGTAGCAATGGAATTGGAACTATCTAATGTTGAAGTAGTTAAAAAGAGAGTTGAAGAGTATCAAAGTGAACCTTTTGGACTTATTAGCTCACGAGCTGTAACCGATACTAAAATGTTACTAGAGTTGACAAAACATCTTCAAGATGAAACTACACAATTTCTTTTTTATAAAGGTGAACATCTGTTCTCTGAACTAGAGTTAGTGACAGATGAGTTAGATTATGATATAATCGAAAAAAATCAACGAAACTATTTATATATAAAGGGTTAAGATGTGGTTAAGATTACTTATTCTTATAATTGCAGGTGTGGCACTCTACCGATTTTTTGGTGGTAAAGTTCCATTTTTAGATAAAGATTTTTCATATAAAAGTAAAAAAGTAAAAGAAGAGGAGTCTGACTTTGCAAATATAGAACCAACCTCCTCTTGTGTTGTTTGTGGAACTTATGTTACCCAAGAGGATGCAATAATCCATAAAAAAAGAACTTATTGTTCTACTGAATGTTTAGAGAAGGCAAAGTAATTTATGAAGATTTTTGGTCATGATTGGATAGAGAGTGAACATTTTTATGCTATAAGTAAAGCTAGTGATATTAATAAAACACCTGCTAATGCTCTATTGAAAGTAGAGGGTGGACTATCAGCTTCATTAACACTTGCAAAATATTGTAAATCAAATAGACTACGTTATGCTATAGCCGTAGAGAGTATAGAAGAGGCAATTTTTGCTAATCTTCTTGAGGCTACCTATATCTTATGTGAAAAAAAATTAGCAAAAGAGATTATGCCAATAGCCCAACACTATCTCTTTGATACACAAGTCTTAGCTTATATAAAACAAGATGAGATAGAAGAGATGGCTAAAGTTGGAGTTGATGGAGTGGTAATTGTCTATAGGTAAAGAGTCACCAAAACTAGCACAAAATAGACAATGCACTAGCTATAACTATAACTAATTATAAAAAAAAGTTATAGTCAGGCAACCCTGTAATAGTC
>JALUKJ010000216.1 GCA_027056615.1 Campylobacteraceae bacterium
CAATAAAGCTTTATAAATCCTCTTTATTCATAACGGTTCTATAAAGCTAATTGTTTCTTTATTTTTTTAGAGTATTTAATTCTCTATTTTAAGGGTGATTTTATTCATTACTATAACTTCCTTAATTTATATATTTGAACATATTTCAGTTCATCGAAATTATTGCATGTTTTATATTGTTTTTAGATTATTTTTTGTTATTTTTTATTTTATTTTATGCGTATATTAGTGTAATAGCAATCGTACCCTATAAATTCCAAATGAAATAATAATTTTGAATAAGAATAGATAAGAAGAGTAGTGCCATTTTATGGCACTTAAGGACTAAAGTTTTTGCCCTAAAAAGAATAGATAAAATCTATAAAGATTTAAATAGCTCTAGTGAATCCAACTGTTCCCAAGGGTAGTCACTCTGCCCTACTTGTCCACGAGATGCCACATCAGCATACAAAAAAGTATCTTTAGATGGTTTATCTAAAGCAAACTTTTTTGTAATCCAGTTTGGTGTAAGTGGAAAATTTTCCATTACAAAAGTAGAGAGTTTATCATCATCTAAACCATCAACTACCGTTCCATAGGTATCAACAGCAACTGATGTTGGTCGTGCTACACCAATGGCATAAGAGAGTTGAACCACACATTTTTTAGCCAATCCACTAGCTACAACATGTTTTGCAATATAACGAGCAACGTAGAGTCCTGAACGGTCTACTTTTGTATAGTCTTTTGAGCTTTGAGCTCCACCACCAATAGGTGCATAGCCTCCAAAACTATCTACAATAAGTTTTCTACCTGTTAGCCCTGAATCATGCAAAGGAGAATGTGAAACATACTTTCCTGTAGGGTTAATGTGGATAATACAATCTTCTTTGTTATATAATTCACTTGGTAAACCTGTATCATTGATAAGACCTTGAATAAGCTCTCTAACTGTTTCAATACTCATATCTGCAACACAAGGAGCAGAGACAACTATGGTATGAATTTTTTGAGGTTTACAGCTCTCAAAGTTATCTTTAACACCATAATCCATAGTTACTTGTGTCTTAATATCAACTCCTAACTCATGGGGATTGGCTTTGGCATACGCATAAACTTTTTCCATAAGCATTCGTGCATAGGTAATAGCACTTGGCATATAGTTTTGAGTTTCACAATCGGCATAACCAAACATAATTCCTTGGTCACCTGCTCCTGTCTCACCATCTTCTTGGTCAACCCCTTGGTTAATATCTGGTGATTGCTCATTTAGAAGTACTTGAACTTCTACCTCATCAGGGTGTAGACACTCTGCTCTAGTAAAACTTGGATTCCCATCATAACCGATTTTAGCCAAGGCTTCTTTTACTAAAGTTGTATACTCTTGACTACTTAACTTAGTACTAGAGGTTACCTCACCACCTATTACCACATGTTTTCCTGCCACAAATACTTCAGAAGCTACACGTGACTTTGCATCACCTATAATTAATCTATCAACAATACTATCTGCAATAATATCAGCACACTTATCAGGATGTCCTGGACTAACCACTTCACTTGTAAATAAATACATTTTTTCTCTCTTTTTTTAATTTTTACTCGTTCCCATGCTCTGCGTAGGAATGCATATAGGAGTTCTTATATTTAATAAACTCTTTTTTGTAGATTAAATTCCAATATGCATTCCCAACGAGGATGTCAATGCCAATGAATTAAGGAATAAATATTCAAAAACTGTAGGTTCGATTTCATCGAACGGATTGTTTTATGGGCTTCAATTTTTTGTTCAATAAAATCGAACCTACAGGATTTGGACCTAATTCAATGGCATTGACGAGGACGTTGGGAACGAGAGGTTTCTCTCTTCTTTATTTTTTTAAATCCACAAATTATCAATAAGTCTAGTAGTACCAACTCTACCTGCTACTAAGATAATGGTATTACCTAACTCAACTATATCTATCTGCTCAAACTCTCGATTAACCAATGCCACATACTCAATATCTACTTCACTTAGAACCTTTTTCATCTCTTCTCTAATGATTTGGGTATTAAACTCTTTTTGCATAACAAGCTCTGTAGCACGTTTAAGTGAACGTGACAGACTTAAAGCCTTAATTCTCTCTTCTGTAGATAGATAAACATTTCGGCTACTTAAAGCTAAACCATCACTATCTCGTACAATATCACAAGGGACTATTTGGACATTTATAAAATAGTTCTTGACCATCTGAGTAATAAGTACTAGTTGTTGCGCATCTTTTTTACCAAAATAGGCACAAAAATTTGAAGGTTTATTATAGGCAATTAGATTTAAAAGTTTCATAACTATTTGCAACATTCCATCAAAATGACCTGCTCGTTTTGTACCTTCTAAAATAAAACCTCTAATGGCAGGTGCTATAATGTTTAGTTCATCTTTTTCATACATCATATCAACTGTTGGCATAAAAAGAATATCTACCCCTGCAAGTTCACAAATCTTTCTGTCAGCTTGTTCTTTTCGTGGATAAGCATCCAAATCTTCACCCTCTAAAAACTGTGTAGGGTTAACAAAAATAGAGACTACCACAGAATCATTCTCGCTCCTAGCCTTTTTAATAAGACTTAAATGCCCCTCATGTAATGCTCCCATAGTAGGAACAAAACCAATACTTCCTTTCAAACTTGATGTAACTTCTAAAAGCTCATCAATAGTAGTAACAATAATCATAGTAAACTATTTCATTCCAAAAGGGTTCATTCCACCCATCATACCCATGGCTTGGGACTTTTTATTATCTTCTACCATTTTGAGTACATCATTAACAGCAGAGATTAGAAGAATTTGCATAGAGCTTTTATCTTCTAAAAGCGACTCATCAATAGTAATATCTATAATTTCATTAGCCCCATTAGCTGTTACTTCTACCATGCCACCACCTGCTTTAGCTGTCATAGTAGTGTTTTTTGATTGCTCTTCCATCTCTTTAGCTTTTGACTCTAAATCTTTCATCATATCAACCATCTTACTCATATCCATATCTCCAAACATTACTGTAATCCTTTATAAGCTTGTGAAATACTATTGTCATCTTCTAAAATAACTATTTTAGGCTGAAACTTATCAGCATCCTCTTCACTCATAGTTGCATAGGCAATAATAATAATCTTATCCCCCACATGTACTTTTCTAGCAGCTGCCCCATTGAGACAAATCTCTTTTTTGCCACGCTCCCCTGCAATAATATAAGTAGAGAAACGCTCTCCATTGTTAATATTTACAATATCTATCTTCTGCCCTACTCGCATATTGGCAGAATCTAAAAGGTCTTGGTCAATGGTTATAGAACCTACATAGTTAAGATTGGCTTCAGTAACTGTCGCTCTGTGAAGTTTACTATAGAGCATGGTAATATTCATTACAGTTCTCTCCGTGATTTATGATTTTTATTTTGAGGTATTATAGCAGATTATTATTAGGGGTTTATGGAGACAAGACAGAGCCTTGTCTAAATTTTCATAAACAATTGACGAGGCTAAAGCCATCGATTCCTTATTTTCCATCTCTATTTTTGGAATCGGCGTGTTTACACCAATGCCATTGCATTAAGCCCAAATCCTGTAGGTTCGATTTTATCGAACAAAAAATTGAAGCCCATAAAACAATCCGTTCGATGAAATCGAACCTACAGTTTTTGAATATTTATTCCTTAATTCATTGGCATTGGTGTTTACACCCGAACTATGTCTATGTACATTGTTTAGGAGAGTGGCACAGGGTCGCCCCACATTTGTTCAGGAATTATATACTCCTCAACAACATTTCCACCAATAATATGCTCATCAATAATTCTGTCAATCTTCTCTTTAGTTAAACCAACATACATTGTATGACCTGGTTCTACTAAGATTACTGGACCTTGTTGACAACGACCAAGACATGAAGTTTGGATTGGTTGAACATTTCCAATAATCCCTTTTTGCATCAAGGTTTGAGACAGATATTGCATAAGCTGTTGTGACTCTGGATTATTTTGACTTACACAGCTTGGTTTTGGCATCCCTGGAGGTGCTGACTGTTGACACTTAAAAATATAAAATGCTGGTTGTGGTATTCCCATCATAATTGAAATCCTTCTGTTTTAATTAGGAGTATTTTACTCTTATTTAAAACAGATATAACTTAAAGTTAACTTTACAAAGTAAATATTTAAATATCTTATGGTAAAAAAGTAGCATTTTTAGTAGAAATAAGGTGTTGCTGCTCTAAAACCAATACCATTAGTATCTCCATTTCTATCGGACTCAGTACCTGTAACACTAATCCTAATATCTAAAATATCTCCTCCACGAACAACAACTCCATAACTATCACTCTCTGGACCTGTTCCATGACCAATATCAATACCACTACTAGCCCCTTTTGAAAACTCTTCAATTTTTGAACTATCTACATTCCACCACTTCGGAATATCTCTTAAAGAGTCAAAAGCATCATTACCATTGATATCTCGTAACTCTATAATATTTCTAAGAAACTCTTTATGTCTCTCACCAAACTCCTCAATAATTAAACTAAACGTTGTTAGTGGTACATTAGGGTCAGTAGCTAAAAGTCCATTACGAATGTGTCTTCCATCTCCTCCATGCTTCAAATCAGCATCTAGTAGCCTTTTTACATGAAGATACTGTTTCATTGTTGGCATAGTAATATTAATATCTAGATTATTACCTTCATTATCTGTTAAATGGTATTGACTCAAACAAGCTTCTGCTAAAAGAGGTGTATAGCTACTAATTCTAGTCTCACCTGCTACATCTGTATCTTTAAAGAGTAACTCATTCCCTGCTGTTGCCTCTTGCTCTGTTAATGTTCGTTCATCGTAGGAGAAAACCTGTATATTTTTATTTAAAACTCTAAACTTTTTAGAGATATATTTATTAATATTACCTATAATTCTAGTAATTCTTTCACTTGGAATTACCACACCAGATTCACGAGCTTGATAACGTGACATCCAAAAACCACCCTCTTTTTTACCATCTCCATCAACATCAAATCCACCAGGAATATAATTATATCCATTAGCTAAAAGTTCTGAACCCAAAGATGTTTCTGTCTCAAAAGGACATCTTTTAGTTTTATCTAAAGGGTCTCCTTGACTACAGTTATTTTCTCTAATATTAGCTTGACCATCACCATCACTATCATTAGTTGGGTCTAAAGCATTAATTATATCCCTAGCCATATCAGGAATACCATCTTTTGGAGGGCTAGTATTATATCTATCTTTTAGAGTCTCAGGATTAGAAAGACAAGTCACATTAAGTTCATTTGAATTATAAGAGTAGAGTTCAATCCCATCATTTACTCCATCACCATCGGTATCTATATTAGTTGCACTCGTCTCATAGTGTAAAATCTCAAAACTATCTAAAAGACAATCTCCATCTGTATCTGGATTTATTGGACTAGTATTATAAACTCTAATCTCATCTCTATCTAAAAGTCCATCTGTATCACTATCATTACTATCAGGATTTGTATGATAACGATTTACCTCTTCATAATCATTAAGTCCATCTTCATCAGTATCAGGATTTGTTGAATTGGTTTCATAAATCTTAATCTCATCTCCATCTATAAGTCCGTCTTTATCACTATCCTTATTGTTAGGATTTGAATGATAATGATTTACCTCTTCATAATCATCTAATCTATCTTTGTCTGTATCCTTATCATTAGGATTTGTATAATAATGTTTTACCTCCTCATAATCATTAAGTCCATCAGAATCACTATCTGGATTTGTTGCATTTGTCTCATAAACCCTAATCTCATCCATATCTAAAAGTCCATCTCCATCGCTATCATTACTATCAGGATTTGTATGATAACGATTTACCTCATCATAATCATTAAGTCCATCTCCATCACTATCAGGATTTGTTGCATTTGTCTCATAAACCCTAATCTCATCCATATCTAAAAGTCCATCTCTATCGCTATCATTACTATCAGGATTTGTATGATAACGATTTAGCTCCTCATAATCATTAAGTCCATCTCCATCACTATCAATATTTGGACTATAGACGACTCCTAAGACTCCATTTTTACTATTTATAGTATCTGCTATTACAGCTCTATCATTTGCTCCACATGATATAAAAAATATTCCAATCACAAGTGCAAAAATAATATTTAAACTTTTCATCTTTTTCTTCTCCCATTAGGATAACTCAATATTGCCTCAATTCTACGATTCATCGCTCTACCTTCTGATGTTGTATTGGGTGCAATCGGTTGACTCTCACCTTTCCCTTCTGTACTCAATCTTAATCTACTAACTCCTCGTGCAAGTAAGGCTCTCCTAACTGAATTTGCTCGTGCCAAAGAGAGTTTCATATTATGCTTAGCAGACCCTCTACTGTCAGTATGCCCAACAATTTTTACAAAACTTCCTCTATTTTTTAAAAGAAAATTAGCAAATTTATCAATTTTATTAATAGAATAACCCTCTATTTTTGCCGAGTTAGTTTTAAAATTAATTCTTAAAGTTGTTTTTATGGGACAACCATAATGGTCAACAGAGAAGTTACATGGGGTTGAAGGACACTGGTCAAATCTATCTTCAACTCCATCTCTATCAAAATCAGGTTTATCTATTTTAATTGAACACTCATTATTTTTTACATAAACAATTTTTGGTTTAGGAGCTTGTGGTGCCTGATATATAATGTTAGGTGATGAAACAACTTTTACTCGTTCCACTACTACTCTAGGTTGCCTAACAACTTTAACTCTCTTAACTATTACTTTAGGTCGTTTTTGAATAGAAGCTCTATAAGGTAAAGGCATACTTATTCCAGCTGTTAAAACAGCTTCATTTCCCTCTTTTGAATTTGCTAATACTTGAATCATCTTACCTTCTACTCTTGCTTTGTAACCCTTTTCTAAATCAACACGAACACCAACTCCAGCTTGAACAAATGGGTGACTCTCAAAAATATCTTTAGTTTCTCCATTAACATACTCATAACCAAGTCCTATTAATGCATAAGGTATGGTATAGGTTCTATTTTCATACTCATAAACAGCATTTACAGAACCTTTCAAAAGAGATTTTGCATAATCACTTTTTACATTAGTATACTCCAAATCAACTCTTGGCATAACCATATATCTATTATCTTGATAGGTTACACCTATAGTAGGATTTTTTAAGTTAAAACTACTCTCATTTTGAGTTGAGTTTACACCAATATTAATACCTATCTCATTTTCCATTACTCTTCCACTTAAAAGTGTCAAGAGTAAAAAGAGTTGAGATATGACTATTTTTTGCATAATCTCTCCTAAATATATTCTATTAATGTAAAATATTAACATAAGAAAAAGGATTAAAGGTATAAATATTAAATATTTCTTTAATAATTATATACAATCATAATCTTTAATAACATCATTAACTAACTATATTATATATGATGTTTTTTGATGTGACAATTTAACAAATTATTTCTATTTCAAAAAATCTTTTGCTACTATTACAACATGAATAAACTAGAGACCCTACAACACTACTTTGGACATGAGAGCTTTAGAGAGCAACAAGAAGAGGTAATTGATGCCATATTAAACCATCAAGACCTATTAATGATTCTACCTACTGGTGGAGGAAAATCGCTCTGTTATCAACTCCCATCACTTTTAATGTCAGGAGTTACAGTGGTTATCTCCCCTCTTTTAGCTCTTATGCATGACCAAGTAGTAGCTCTTAAAAACAGTGGTATACCCTCTGCAATGCTTAGCTCTATGCAGACTAAAGAAGAGTCTCGACAGATAGAACAAGAACTACTTCAAAATAAAATAAAGCTTCTATATGTAGCCCCTGAACGACTTATGAATGACTATTTTTTAAACTTTTTACTTAAGCTTAATATTAACTTTTTTGTAGTCGATGAAGCACACTGTGTAAGTGAGTGGGGGCATGAGTTTAGAGAACACTACAGAATGCTCTCACAACTAAAAATATCTTTTCCAAACACAACTATTAGTGCTTTTACAGCCACAGCTACACAAGCTGTTCAAGAGGATATTTTAAACAATCTAAATCTTCAAAATCCAAAGGTTATTAAAGGTTCTCTTTTTAGAAAAAACCTCACCATTACAGCCCAACATAGACAAAGCGATGGACGAAAACAGCTCATAAGCTTTTTAACAGAACATAAAAATGAAGCAGGTATTGTTTACGCATTTTCAAGAAAACAGACTGAAAGCACAGCCTCTTACTTAAAAAAGCAAGGCTTTAAAGCCGAAGCCTACCATGCAGGATTAGCAACCGATGTTAAAAACAGAGTCTTTGCTGATTTTGTAGCAGATGAGATAGATATTGTAGTTGCTACAATAGCTTTTGGAATGGGAATAGACAAAAGTAATATTCGATTTGTAGTTCATATAAACATGCCTAAAACACTAGAAAACTACTACCAAGAGATAGGACGAGCAGGAAGAGATGGATTAGAAGCAACCACCCTACTTCTATTTGCTACGGTTGATATTGTGCAACAAAAATCCTTTATTGAAGCCCTTCCTGACTCACCCTATAAAAAGAGTGCTTTTGAGAAGATTAATACTATTTCACGTTTTGCAAACTCTGAATCTTGTCGTCATAAACAGATTGCAACCTACTTTGAAGAGTACATTGAACCTTGTAATGACAAATGTGACAACTGCCTTAACCCTGACAAAAACTCCATTGACATTACCCAAGAGGCACAAAAACTTCTCTCAACTATATTTCGTACTAAACAAGCCTTTGGAATTCACTATGTTATTGATGTTTTAAGAGGAAGTGAGGAGCAACGAATATTAACAAATGGACATGACCAACTCTCAGTTTATGGCATAGGAAAAGAGTACACTAAAGCTCAATGGTTAAGCATTACCGATAAACTTTTAGAGTTAGGAGCTGTTGGTATTGGAGAATATAGAGTCTATCACTTAACTAAACGAGGAGTGGCTATTTTAAAAGGAGAGCAGAGAGTTACTATTAGAGAGGAGCGTTTAGTAGTTACCAAAGCCAAAAAGAAAAAAGTTAAACAGTTTGATGATTATGAAGTAGATATTTTTGATAAGCTTAGAGTTCTAAGAAAAGAGATTGCAACACAAAACAGAGTTCCTCCTTATGTTGTCTTTTCAGATAAAACACTTAAAGAGCTTTCAAATGTTATGCCAACAACAAAAGCAGAGATGTTAGATATACATGGTATAGGTGAAGTCAAATTTGAACGTTATGGTCAAGCCTTTTTAAAACTCATAGAGGAGATTAATAATGGCTAACACACGTATGTCGGGTTGCCCTCATCCCGACATAAACATGCTTAAAACCTGAGTTCGACGGAATACTATATTCACAATTTTACGAGGTTTTTCATAGGCAACGATAGATTTTTGCAGGACTAACTGGTTAATTCAAAAAAATCTATCTAAGCCTATGGGAAACCTCGTAAAACCCGAAGGGAAGCCTAAAAATAGGCAATCTTTCCTAAATAAAATTTTTGAATTAGCTACGGCTAGTCCTACGAATTTGATTTTGAAAATCTTACCTATTTTTAGGCTTTTGTGGATATAATATTCCGTCGAACTCAGGTTTAAAAATCTTTCTTAAACTCTTTTTGTGTAATGATTAGTGTTAAAATCATCATTAAAAGAACTCCCCATAATGACATAGATGGAGTAGAGTCATAATTATTGCAAGAACATGCTTTTTTAGGAGTAGATGTTGTTCCATTTACATCTGTAACATCTTTTGCATAGACAGGAATGGTTACAGTCGCAGGAGTTGGGTCAACCTCATCTTTACTATTAACAGAAGCATACTGAAATGTTGCATCACCAACAAAGTCTGGATTAGGGTCAAAATGTAATGTATTAGCTTCATGAGTATTTAAAATTTGGTTAACTTGAACTCTAGTCTCTCCATCTTCAAGATAGAGTATACCTTCTAAAGGGTCAGGAAGTGAGACAATTTTAAAGCGTTCTATATCTTGTCCCACATTATAATAACCAGACAGATTTAAAATCTCAACAGGTCCTAGAGTATTTAATACAGAAGGATTCTCTATATCTTCTGTTGATAAATCTATATTAACTATTGGTTCTGCTTGTGCCATTAGAACAAAGAGTAGCGAAAGTAGAAAAACTATTTTTATAATAAATTTCATTCTTATTCCTTTTTTGTTTAAAAATATTATTTTTTATTATATAATATTTAGGCTTTAACGAATCTTCCAACCCAAACCCCAACTAAACCCCACAAAAAAGGCATTTTTCAAAAAAAAAGTTGTAATTCCGTAACTACAACTTAGTTGGTAATTTAAATTTCATAACATTAAATAACCCCTGA
>JALUKJ010000217.1 GCA_027056615.1 Campylobacteraceae bacterium
GAATAATAGTACTATAACTAATTTAAGAGTAATAATATTAACCTATTTGGGAAAATAATCTTCTTGATATATAATTACTTTTTCTTATTATTTTATCTTTTTAAAACTTTACTAGATAAATAAGAAGAGAGTAATCTACTTATTAGATTTATTATTTTCTTTCTCTTCACTCTTTTTTAATTTTGTTCGTCTATTTTTAATATTTTCATATTTTGCATGTTCATCTATTTTATGTAGACGTTGTCGTTCTGTAAGTCGAAGTTTCTCTTTAAGTGCTTTCATAGCATCTTTTTGAGCAGGACCTTTTTTACATTTAAAGGTAGCATCTGGAATATCCCCATAATAGACAATACGAATACAGCCCTCTTTCCCATCATATTCAACATTTTGCATTTGAGAGTAGTAGTACTCCTTACATTCACCAGCTGTTCCTTTAGCCTCAGCACATTTTTTAGCTAAAGGTGCTTGTTTAGGTTCAAGAAGATTAAATGTTCCTGCTCCTTGACAAGTGCTAAAGTACTCTCGTGATAGTACTAAAAATTCTAGTTTTCTTGTAGCGACAATAGGTTGTTTAGGAGGACGAGTCTCTAGTGGTGGAAATGGAATTTTAGTAACATTTACAGGAAAGGTAAAAATTTGTGGTTTTGTATCAAACTCATTATCTTTATTAGAAAAGATTTGAATATTGTCTCCCTCAAAGGTCATCTCTTTCTGAATACCTGCTTTAACTTGGTCTTCAAACTCTTTGAGTCGTGCACCTGCTTTTATAGGAAAATTGATATAGCTTTTTCTTGCAAATATTATAAATCCTATTGTAACAACAACTAAAATAAGACTAAAGATAAGACTCCAAATATTAGCGAGTGCAAAACCTAAAGCTATAAAAAAGACAAGAAAAAGCATAATCCATGCGGCACGCATATAGTCAGACCAAAAATAGTCAGTCCAGTTTCGCATAAGTATAGCTAGGTTTGCTTTTCTACAAGCAGCCCTATTTGTCATACTAGCCTTTCTTGCATCATATTTAGGTGTAAACATATACTTTAGAAGAAGCAGACCTCCAATAACTAATGCTAAAACTAGAAGAGATAGAAGTACGATTGATATCTTGAGATTAAAATTATCCATGTTGATTCCCAATTTTTTGTTAACAGTATACCAAAAAATGGTTTAGCACTGTAAAAAATTGCTCTTTATCAAGATATTTTGTTACAATGCACAAAAAATTATCTATTGGTGTGTTAAGTATATGAAAAATTTAATTATTGTAGAATCACCTGCAAAAGCAAGAACTATCTCTACTTTTTTGGGAAAAAATTATAAAGTGGTTGCCTCAAAAGGGCATATTAGAGATTTACCTAAAAGCTCATTTGGAATTACTATTGATGAAGATGGAAAATTTGTACCAAAATACTCTATTCCAAGAGATGTAAATCCTACAGTAAAAGAGTTAAAAAAATTAGCTAAAGAAGCAGAGACTATTTACATTGCGACAGATGAAGACCGTGAAGGGGAAGCGATTGGTTATCATATTGCAATGGCAATTAAGAAAGACCCAGAGTCTTTGCCTCGTATTGTTTTTCATGAGATTACTAAAACAGCCATACAACATGCTTTAGACAATCCTAGAAAAATAGATATGGATTCAGTCAATGCACAACAAGCACGAAGACTTCTTGACCGTATTGTTGGATATAAGCTTTCACCCCTTTTAGCTAGTAAAATTCAAAAAGGGTTAAGTGCTGGACGTGTTCAAAGTTCTTCACTTAAAATTGTTATTGACCGTGAACGTGAAATCAAAGCCTTTAAACCCGAAGAGTATTGGACAATAGATGGACTCTTTGAAAAAAATATTGAGTCAACTATTTATATTTTTAATGGTAGAAAAATAGATAAAATGTCTATTAAGAATGAGAAAATGGCAATGGAGATTGCTCAATCAGCTATTAAAGAGAACTTTGTAGTTGAGTCTTTAGAGAAAAAAGAGAGAAAGAGTAAAACTCCACCACCTTTTATGACCTCTACGCTTCAACAATCTGCTTCAACACAGTTAGGATTTTCACCTAAAAAGACCATGATGGTATCTCAAAAGCTTTATGAGGGGGTTAAAACAGACAAAGGAAATATGGGGGTAATTACCTATATGAGAACAGATAGTATGAATTTAGCAAAAGAGGCTGTAGCTTCTGCTAGAGAGTACATCTCTTCTACCTTTGGAGAAGACTATCTACCTGCTAAAGCAAAAAACTATGTTACTTCATCAAAAGGAGCACAAGAGGCTCATGAAGCAATTCGCCCAACTATGGTCAATTTTACTCCTTTGATTGCTAAAGATTATCTAAGTGCTGATGAGTTTAAACTCTATCGTCTTATCTATAATCGTTTTCTTGCTTGTCAAATGACCGAAGCAAGATTAGAGTCTCAAACTCTTCTTTTTAAAGGAGAGAAGTCAACTTTTAAAGCGAGTGGTAGAAAATTGCTTTTTGATGGTTTTTATCGAGTGACAGGTTATAGTGAAAAAGATAAACTTTTACCAGAGTTAAAAAAAGGTCAAAAGGTTAGATTAGATGATATTAAGCCAGAACAGCACTTTACAGAGCCTCCATCACGATACAATGAAGCTAGTTTAATTAAAAAATTGGAGTCACTAGGGATTGGACGACCAAGTACTTACGCTCCTACTATTACTATTTTACAACAGCGTAAATATATAGAGATTCAAAAAAAGAGAATTCATCCTACAGAGATAGCCTTTACCGTTATTGAGATGTTAGAAGAACATTTTGCTGAAATTGTTGATTCTGCATTTACTTCTAATATGGAAGCTGACCTTGACGAGATAGATGAGGGTAAACTAGATTGGCAAAAGGTTCTTTCTGATTTTTATGAGCCATTTATGAAAAAAATTACAGATGGTAAAACAAATATTAAAAGTCAAAAGATGGCAATTCCAACAGGAAAGATGTGTCCTAAATGTGGACATGAACTACTAAGAAGAAAAGGTAGATATGGTGAATTTATTGCATGTAGTAACTTCCCTAAGTGTAAATATACTACCGATTTAGAGGGAAATGCACCACCTGAACCTGAAAAGACAGATAAAGTATGTGACAAATGTGGTGAGATGATGGTTATAAAAGATAGTAAACGTGGTAAATTCTATGCTTGTTCTGCCTATCCAAAATGTAAAAATGCACAGCCTTTAATTCCTCCTAGAGAGTTAGATATACCTTGTCCTAAATGTGGTTCAAAAATTCTTGAAAAAGAGGGGAAAAGAGGTACATTTTATGGCTGTTCAAACTATCCAAAATGTCGTTTTATCTCAAATGGTGAACCACAAAATAGAAAATGTCCAGAGTGTGAAAGCATGGTAGTTCATAAAGTTCTAAAAACAGGTGAGGTTTATGAGTGTATTGACAAAAAATGTAAATGGAGTGAGCCTGTCCCAGCTGATAAACTTAAAGGTTCACCTAAATCCAAAAAAGAAAAATAGTAGGGGTAAGTGATGAAAATTGGTATTCTCTCTGATAGTCATAGAAAGACAAAATTACATAAAGAGGCAATAGAACATCTTATTTCACAAGGGGTGGAGTATTTGCTTCATGCAGGTGATATTATGTTAGAGGAGCATTTACAAATGCTTGAAGATACCAAATTACCTTATGCTTGTGTTTATGGAAATAATGACACAGCACTTATTGCTTTACATGGAAAGTATAATATTTTCAAGGAACCCTACTACTTTAAAATTGAGGATTTAAAAGTTAAAATGATGCATTTACCATATTTTATGTCGGCTGATGTTGATATGGTAGTTTCAGGACATACACATATTTTTGAAGCATCTTTAACTAATGAAACACTATTTATTAACTCTGGTGAGGTGTGTGCAAGGGAAAAGCCTTTAACTGAATGTGCCATAGTTAATGTAGAGAATGGAAAATTTGAAGTAGAACACTTTTTTAGAGAACTTAATCAAGAGAGTTGGACTAAGAGAGAGGTTGACCTCTAGTACCGTTTAGTTATAGTAAATAGAAATTTTTTCGCTATAATATTAAGAATGAGATATACACCAAAACAAGTAGAAAAATATCAACGCCAACGCTATATTACATTTTTAGAGAAAGTAACTAAAAATCTTTTTAGAATGTTTAGAGATGAAAAAACGACACAAGAGCAGTTTTTAAAAAAGTTTTGTGAACTAAAAAAGAGGCTTGATGAACAAGTAGAGATTCAACTAAACTCTGAGTATCATCAACAGATGAAAGATTACATAGAACGACTCGATAATGAACTCAAAGATGAATTTAAATTAGATGACATGAGAGAAGCCAATATGACACTACTTAACCGTCTACAAAAGCTAAAAAATGGTACTTCTTACAAAAAAGATAAACACCGATATAAAGAGAAAAATCAAGATTGGGGCTAAAGTATCTGAATTTCTTCTTTGAGTTCTATACCAAACTCTTTTAAAACCATCTCTTTAGCTAAATCAATAAGATATTTTGCCTCTTCAAATGTGCCTTTTCCATGATTGACTAAAAAATTAGCATGAACCTCTGACCACTGCATATCACCTTTTGATATCCCCTTTAGTCCAACTTCTTCAATTAATCGTCCTGCATAATCTCCCTTAGGATTTTTAAATGCAGAACCAGCACTTGGAGTTTTAGGCTGATTTGAACGTAGGCTAACCAACTCATCTAAAAGCTCTTTTGAAAAGCCTCTTTTGACTGTAAATCGAACCTCTGTAGCTACTCCATTTAAATTAGCAAATCGGTAACCATACTCTATATCTTTTTTCTCTACCCACTTACCATCTATTTTAATGGAATCTAATATATTAAATATCTCATAGCTTTTTACCCCTGCATTCATTGCCAACATTCCACCAATAGAACCGGGTAGTTTAGAGATAAACTCAAACTCTGCAAGGTTATTTTTCTTAGCAAAAGATAGTAGTTTTCCTGTAGGAGTTGCACAGCCAACGGTTAAAATATCTTCTTCTAACTCCATAAAAGAGAAATCTTTAGATAACATCATTAAAGGTGGAGGAGTTGGAGAGACTAAGAGGTTGTTTGCATGACCAATAATAAGTCTATCATTAGGAATATTGTCTTCACACTCCAACATCAATACCTCAATAGCTATTCCCACTTTAATACTTGAAAATTTTGAAAAATCTATGGTTTTAAAATACATTTTATTCCTATTTAAAAATTATAATGCTATGATACCATCTAAAAACTTTTGGGGCATTAGCTCAGCTGGGAGAGCGCTTCGCTGGCAGCGAAGAGGTCATCGGTTCGAACCCGTTATGCTCCACCACCCCCTTAATTTAACTCAATCTAAATACCTCCCTCCAAAAACATAAGCATACTAGATTTATCTTGACCATTAATCATTAACTTCTTAGATACATAATTGGCATTAAATCCATAACTACTGTTATTGTCTTGTAACATACCTGTCATTCTTGCCATAGAGAGTTGACTTTGAAGCTCTTGAGGAAGTTTGTTAACTAAAGATTTATCAAGTTTGACATCAATATTTAGTGCAACCCAATTGAGTAACTCTTGTTTAAACTTAGCCTCTAGCTCATTTATTGTTTTTGGTAGTTTTTCATCTCCAACATATTTTATGTCAAATGAGGCTATACCTTGATTCCCATTGAGATTGGCTTTTAGGTCGAATGTTGTTTTATCTTTAACTAAGAAGTCCGAAAGAAGTAAGACCATTTTGTTTTGAAGCTCTAGTTGCATATTTTCTAACTCTTTAAAAACTTTTTGTTGCTCCTTTTTATCTTTAGATAAAGATTTTTCTAGTATTATCTTTTGTTTTTTTTGTACCTCTTTTATAGTATCTTGAAATGCTAACCAAGCATCTATTTTCGTTCCATTAAGTCCATAGTTAACTGCTACATTTTTAATGAAATTAAGCTCAGGTGGTAGTTTTGTGTCTCCTACATCAAAGTTAAGTTTCAAATTTGTATCTACCAAATCACTACCATTTTTATCAATATCCATTGCTAATTTAAGTTTGGCATTTTTAATATCTTGTGAATCATTTGGATTTTTAAGAGTAAAATTTCCTACCTCCATATCAAAGTTTCCTATGTAGAAACCATTTTCAAAAAACTTTTTAATATTTGCATTTAATACAATATTTTCGAGTTTCATTTTTCCATCAGTACCCATCTCTCCTTGAATACTTTTTGTCATCATATTCATTGTTCCTGCTAATGTCTCTACATTCATATCTCCTTCAATCTCTAAAGGTTCAATTGTAAATTTAGCACTATCACCATTAAGAACAATTTGATTGCTCTTACCTTGATATTGTAGATGATTTTTAAAGTCGATTAGCATGTGGGTATCAAATATAATATCCTCTTTAACAAACTTCTTTAGTTCATCTTGATTAACTAACAAATTGTTAATATTGACTTTTGAGTCAATGCGACTTGCTCCTAAAGCTAAACCATTTTTAAATAGTATAGGACCATTTTCAATCTCATAATCCATTACTATAGGAAGCTTAAAAACTTCTCCTAACTCTTTTTTTATCTCAGGAGCAATAAAGTCTAAAGAGACCTTTGCATGAGAGTTTACAAAACCTTTTTCAAATGATACAAGTGACATTTTCATGCCATTATTTGCATAGATTTTATTACTTTTTGTCAAATAATTATTGAGATGTTTTTCAGTATTACTACTAATATAAGCTGTTGCTCCTGACCATATAACAACAGCACCTACTACAGAGGCTAATATTTTCTTTTTCATTTAAGAATCCTTTTGATACATTGAGGAGATTATACTGTTTTTAGATAAAATATCTCTATTTATTATATTAAAGGATAAATTATTAAAGCTATATCTCAAACTAAACTTATTATTTTAGTATCACTGTTTTTTATATTTTTTGACAACTACTCTTTCTATAAAAATGTTTTAGAAGTCTATCCTTTGGATGGAATGAATATAATCTACATTATCTCATTAAGCATTGTTATTGTTGCTTTTAATATTTTCCTTTTTACACTTGTCTCTTCTAAATATACTCTAAAAGCTATGCTCATAACAGTATTAATTATCTCTGCCTTTACTAGCTATTTTATGGATGTCTACCATGTTATTATTGATAATATCATGATTCAAAATAGTCTACAAACCGACATAAAAGAGTCTTTAGATTTACTCTCTTTTAAACTACTTCTCTATGTTATTTTTTTAGGGCTATTTCCTGCCTATTTGGTATATAGAATAGAGCTTAAACCTATATCTTTTAAAGCTACTATACTCTCTAAAGTCAAAGTACTTTTTGGTTCATTACTTATTATAGTTCTTCTACTTCTTAGCTTCTCAAAGTTTTATACTTCTTTTCTTAGAGAACATAAACCTTTACGCTTTTATGTTAATCCAACCTATTGGATTTACTCTATTGGTGACTATATTGCCCTTGTAACTAACAGTGGAGAAGTTAAGTTTAAACAAATTGGATTAGATGCTAAAATTTCACCAATAAACAAACCTCATAAGTTAGTTATTATGGTAGTAGGAGAGGCAACAAGAGCAGACCACTTTTCATTAAATGGCTATAAAAGAGAAACTAATCCTCTGCTTAAAAAAGAGAATATTATTAACTTTAAAAATTTCTACTCTTGTGGAACATCTACGGCTGTCTCTGTTCCTTGTATGTTCTCTGTTTATAATAGAAGTGATTACAGTTATAAAAAGGGTAGAGCAACTGAAAATGTACTTGATGTTATTAAACATACTAAACAAGTAGCCATCTTATGGAGAGACAATAACTCTGACTCCAAAGGGGTAGCCTTGCGTGTACCATTTGAAGATTTTAAGTATGGAGAGAAAAATACTCTGTGTAATGATGGAGAGTGTCGAGATGAAGGGATGTTGGTTGGTTTAGACAAATACATAGAACAACACAAAAATCAAGACATCTTAATAGTCCTACATCAGATGGGAAACCATGGACCAGCCTACTACAAACGTTACCCAAAAGAGTTTGAAAAGTTTACCCCTGTTTGTAAAACGAATCAATTAGAAAATTGTACAAAAGAGAGCATTGCTAATGCTTATGATAATGCCTTACTCTATAGTGATTACTTCCTCTCAAAGGTTATTAACCTATTAAAAAACTATCAAAATAGCTATGATACCACCATGTTTTATATAGCAGACCATGGTGAAAGTCTAGGAGAAAAAGGAATTTATCTACACGGACTACCATATTTTATGGCACCCCAAGCTCAAACACATGTTGCCTCTGTAGCATGGTTTGGAAAAAATAATCAACATAAATTAGATGCAAATAAACACTATTCCCAAGACAACCTTTTTGATACACTCTTAGGAATTTTTAATGTCAAAAGTGAGGTCTATAATAAAAATATGGATATTTTAAATAATTAATTTCTACTCTCTAAAAACAAATTTTTCAAGATAGCTCTTTTCCGTTTTCAACTAAATGTCTATTGATACAATCAAGAAACTTAACATAGAGAGCTTTTTCAACATTCTCTTTACCCTTTTTTTTCTCTGCTTTGGTAATCTCTTTACGAATAATTTCACACTCTTCTGATAGTAGGTCTTCACCCTCAAATGCTTTTTGCATATTGACAACTTGATTTGAAAATAGGGTTTTAAAACCACGGATATAAGCACCAATATTTTCAGAGAAATTATGCACTTTTACATAGGTTTGTGATTTTTTAAACCATTTAAGTAGTGCCATTACCATTGTATATCGACGTTTGAACCATGGTATATCCATAAGTTTATCTTCACCAACATGTAAAATAAAATGCACAGGAATAAAGAATAAAACTTTAAATAAGTAAAGACCTATAAAAATAAAAATATGCCCAGATGCCAAAAAGCCCAATGCCACAAACCCAAGAAGTTCCATTAAAATAAAGGGAATTCCAAAAAGTGCTAAAATGAGATATTTATTCATCTCTTTGACATGGCTTTCAAAAAAGGTTGCTATGCGACTTCTTTGGAAAGACTCAGCACTCTTTTTAAATCCAAGTTCCCAAAAAATTTCTAAGAAAAGTACCACAATAATAGCTGTTATAAAAAAGAGAACTCGTGCAAAAAAGTTTTGAATGGTAACTTTTTTGTCACGAACTTCAATCCACTCCTCTTTAGTATCATAGAGTCTATTTTCATACTCTTCTAAAATCCATTCACCAAATTTTTTTAATTTAATACCAATAGTCTGCCAAAATTTTTGGCTTAAGGGTATATACTCTCCCAATAACAAGATGAGAATAATCACCAATATAATTTCATGTAACATAGATTTCCTTCCTAACCATAAAAGATAACATATTTTACACTCTTTAAAATATGACTACACTTTAGACAAATCACCCCGTCATTTCATACCCATCATTTAATAGAAACCCCTCAAACTCATTATTTACAAAATCCTCATCAATACTTTTGTTAACTTTAGGAAAAAACGAGCCAATATCTAAAGTGGCAAAAACTCTTCGTAACGATAATTGAGTACTTCCAGCTGTAACAGTAACTCCATTTTTATAATGCACTCTCCAAGACAATGACTCTTTAATATAATCAATAATTGTTTGCTTAAACTGGATAGAAGAGAGCTTTAAAATTATAAAGCACCAGAGTTTAAAATAGAGAAATTGATAGTAGCTCTTTTGAGTATGCATCATAATATCTTTAAATCTAAGGCATCCTTCATATCTACCGAAAAGTAGTTTACACTTTTTTTAGGAATCGGAGACTTTAGTCCAATGCCAATGAATTAAGCTCAAATCCTGTAGGTTCGATTTCATCGAACAAAAAATCAGAACCCGTAAAACAATCCGTTCGATGAAATCGAACCTACAGATTCCAAACATTAATTCGTTAATTCATTGGCATTGGACTTTAGTCCCGAAAAATAATAAGCGAGGCTAAAGCCATCGGTTCCAAAGTGTAAACTACTTATGAAACATGCCAAATCTAAAACGGTTTTTTAACTCATTAAACATTGGTTCAATATCCCATCTCTTTGCATATCTTTTGATAATCTCTTCTCCTGATAACTTCTCATTTGTTGAAATTATCAGACGCATAGATTTACTATCTTCAAAAAATACCCATACTGCTTTAACTGTCTTATATTTTAGAAATATTGCTTTACCAACTACACTTTAAGAGAAATAAGAGCATTATTTTAATCAAATAATTTTTGTTAAAAAATATTTTTTTTTAAGCTGTTTTATACTACGATGTCACATATTGGAGTTTCCTAGTTAGGAAGCCTCTAGCTCTTTAGCTTGAAGTAGTTCACATCACAAGAGATGTTAGTAT
>JALUKJ010000218.1 GCA_027056615.1 Campylobacteraceae bacterium
AAACTATACAGATAATCAAAATAAAAATTTTATATTTACTGTAGATTCAACTTTAAATATAGAAGAGTTCAATAATAAATTAAAAGCATCACTACCTAAGATGAGTAATGAAATAGAATTTCCTGTTTTATCAAATACTGAATTAAAAGATATGCTTTTGACATATCAAGAAATATTAAATAGATATGACATTCAAATGACTTATTTGTCAGATGGTTCAGATACTTATTATTTTATTTTACATCCATTAGATAAAGAGAACGATGTTAAAAAAGCAATTGAAGATATAGGACTTCAGAGTAATAATTCTAATTTAAGCTAAATTAGAATGCACTCCATAAGTTCCATAAATAAGGTTGTTAGAATTTTTCTAAAGTAAATAGCCCAACTTAACCACATTTTGGATAAAATAACCACAATTTACAACACAGGGTTTTACAATGGATATTCGACAAAGTTTTTTAGATTTTTTTCAAAGCAAAGGGCATAAACTCTACAAGAGTAGCCCCTTAGTACCAATAGATGATGATGGTTCACTTATGTTTGTGAATGCAGGAATGGTTCCTTTTAAAAGTATCTTTACAGGTGATGCCCCTATTCCTAACCCTCCTCGTGCAACAAGTTCTCAAACATGCATTAGAGCAGGTGGAAAACATAATGACCTTGATAATGTTGGTTATACAGCACGTCATCATACTATGTTTGAGATGTTAGGTAACTTCTCTTTTGGAGACTACTTTAAAGAAGAAGTTATGGCTTATGCTTGGGAGTTTATAACCTCTTCTAAATACCTTAATTTACCAATAGATAAACTTTGGGTTACTGTTCATGAAGATGATGATGAAGCATATGAACTTTGGCAAAAGCATGTCTCAAAAGATAGAATTATGAAGTTTGATGACAAAGAGAACTTTTGGGCAATGGGTGATACAGGTGCGTGTGGACCTTGTTCAGAGATTTTCTATGACCAAGGAGCTGAACACTTTAGTGGTGAAGAGGACTATATGGGTGGAGAAGGTGACCGATTCTTAGAGATTTGGAACCTAGTCTTTATGCAGTATGAACGTGCAGAAGATGGAACACTTACTCCACTTCCAAAACCAAGTATTGACACAGGTATGGGGTTTGAACGTGTAGTTGCTATTAAAGAGGGTGTTTTAAACAACTATCACTCTAGCCTTTTTATGCCATATATTAACAAAATCGAAGAACTTGTAGGTCAAAAATATGTTTATGAAAATGCAAACTCTGCTTCATTCCGTGTTATTGCCGACCATTTACGCTCAGTCTCATTTCTACTTGCACAAGGGGTAAACTTTGATAAAGAGGGACGTGGATATGTACTAAGACGTATTATGCGTCGTGCTATTCGCCACGGTTACCTACTTGGTCTTCGTGAACCATTTATGTATAAAATGGTAGATACTCTTATTGAGAGTATGGGTAAACAATATGACTATCTTCCACAACGTTCAGAAAGTATTAAAGCCTCTATGAAACTTGAAGAGGAGCGTTTCTTTAAGACTATTGAAGATGGAATTAAACTTTTTAACCAAGAGTTAGAAAATACAACCAATAATTTTAACGGTGAAGTTGCTTTTAAACTTAACGATACTTATGGTTTCCCTCTTGATTTGACCCAAGATATGTTAAGAGAAAAGAACATAGAGCTTGACCTTGACACTTTTAATGCCAAACTAGAGGCTCAAAAAGCACAGTCAAAAGCAGGTTGGAAGGGTACAGGAGAAGCAACAGCTACTGGTGACTTTAAAGAGATAAAAGAAGAATTCGGAGTTAATGAGTTTATAGGTTATGAAAAAACAGAGTGCCAAGCAACTGTTCTTGCTATACTCGATGAGAACTTTAAACGTGTTGATGAACTCAATGGAAAAGGTTGGGTATTTTTGAGCTCCACCCCATTCTATGCCGAGTCAGGTGGACAAGTGGGTGATACAGGTATACTTGACTTTAATAATGAAAGACCAACGCTTAAAGTAATAGATACAAAAAAATTCCTAGAGATGAACCTAAGTTTGGTAGAAGGAAAGGTAAAAGTCTCTGACCAAGTAGAAGCTATTGTTCATAATACACGAACAGAAATAGAGCGTCACCACTCAGCAACACACCTACTCCAAGCAGGATTAAGAGCTATCTTAGGTGACCACATTGCACAAGCAGGTTCACTTAACGATGATAAACGTCTACGTTTTGACTTCTCTCATCCACAAGCTCTAACAAAAGAAGAGTTAAAAGAGGTAGAAGCATGGGTAAATGATAAAATATCTCATGCCATTCCAAGAGAAACTAAAATTATGTCTGTTGATGAAGCTAAAAAAGCAGGAGCTATGGCTCTTTTTGGTGAAAAGTATGGTGATGAAGTTCGTGTTGTTAGTTTCGACAATGCTTCTATTGAGCTTTGTGGAGGAACACACGTTAAAAACACCTCTGAGATTGGTCTCTTTATGATTACAAAAGAGTCAGGAGTTAGTGCAGGTGTTAGAAGAGTTGAGGCAGTTTGTAGTAAATCGGCTATTGCAGAAGTTAATGCCATAAGAGAGACTCTAAATGAAGTAAAAACTGAACTTAAGAATCAAAATCCTATAGCAGGAGTAAATAAGCTAAAAGAGGAGATTAAAACTCTAAAATCTGAACTTAAAACTGCTCTAAACTCAACAAAAAAAGAGTTGACAGCTACCCAAATAAATGGTGTTAATGTTATTGTTGATGTTGTAGAGGTAGGTGACATTAAAGAGCTAATAGATGAAGCTAAAAATAAGTACCCTAACCTAGCCATTATGCTTTTTCAAAAAAAGGCTAACAAAGTAATGATAGCTTGTGGTTCAAAAGAGACAGATATAAAAGCAGGAAACTGGATTAAAGAGATAGCCCCTATCTTAGGTGGTGGAGGTGGAGGAAGAGCTGATTTCGCTCAAGCAGGTGGAAAATATGCTTCTAAAATTTCTGAGGCTAAAGAGAGAGCATTAGAGTATTTAACTACTAATTTATAGTAGTAATGAGTGCATTAAAAAATGCACTCTAAAGAGACTTTATTTACTCTCTCCAGCAAAAGGAAGAAGAGCAGAAGCCCAAGTTAACCCTCCACCAAATGTATCAAGCAACATCAGCTCACCTTTTTTAAGACGACCTGACTCCCAAATATCATTAATTGCCATAGGAATAGAAGCAGCTGAAGTATTACCATATTTTCCAACGGTTACTACCACTTGCTCTTTTGTCATCTTAAGTGAGTCACCTACAGCTTTTATAATTCTATAGTTTGCTTGGTGAGGAATAAAATGAGGAATATCATCTGAACTTATCTTATTTACAGCTAA
>JALUKJ010000219.1 GCA_027056615.1 Campylobacteraceae bacterium
ATAAAGAACACTCTATGTTAACAAAAATTATCATGGGTGTTAAACTTCTTCTAAATCCCATAAAATAACTATCTAGCCCTAGATTTAAAAAACTATTTTTATTATAATAAAGTAAAAATTTTATTTAAAAAAGGGTTTCTATGAAAAAAAAATTTATTACTCTTGCTCTACTATCTATCTTTAGTTCTACCCTATTAGCTGAAACTATTTTATCTTTAGGAGAGCGAGAAAAAACCAATATTGACTATATGCCATCTAATGATGTTCAAGATACCTTAAAAATTAAACAAGACACAACTCCTTTTACCAAAGATATTATTGGTATGAGCAATGAAGAACAACTAGAATATGATAGAATCTATAATGAAAAGTTCTTCGCTCCATGGACACAGAGTGAAGTAGAACTCTCAAAAGGTTCAGCAACATGGCAATTTAAATATGCTAAAGATAGAACCTACCGAAGTGATGGTCAACTTATTCCTAATAGTTGGTATAAATACGAAATAGAAAACTCTAACTTTAAAGATTTTCTAACACTAAATACTCCTGCCATAACTTTAAGACATACTAACTTACGGCTATTTCCTAGTAGTGAAGGTATCTACTACGACCCAACTCGTGCTGGAGAGGGATTCCCTTTTGACTATTCTCAAAACTCGGCACTACATATAAATACCCCTATTATAGTTTCTCATTACTCACAAGATAAACTCTGGGTCTATGCTCAAGCTCCATTTGCCTCTGGATGGATAAAAGTTGAAGATATTGCCTTTGTAGATAGTAAGTTTCAACAAGCTTTTCAAAATGAACATTATGCTATTACAGTTAAAGACAATCTAAATCTTTCAGATGACAATGGTGAAATATCTTTGGTAAAGATGGGGAGTATTTTTCCTATTGACCCAACAACAAAGAAATATATTATTGCTAAAAAAAATGAAAAAGGTTTTGCTACAGTTGAAAAAGTAACGGTTAATGACATTGATATTATTGCACAAAAACCTATTAAATTTAACCCTTTTAACATCACTTATATCTCCAAACAACTCGTAGGTGAACCTTATGGATGGGGAGGAAAAGAGAAGTGCCGTGACTGTTCTGCATTAACACAAGATTTCTTCTCTCCTTTTGGTATCTACCTACCAAGAAATTCAAGACAACAAGCAAATGCAGGAAATGAGTTTATCTCTCTTAAAGGGCTAAGTTCCAAAGAGAAAAAAGAGACTATTTTAAACTATGCTAAACCATTCCGTTCACTACTTTTTGTTCCAGGTCATATTACTCTATATTTAGGAGAGAAAGATGGGGAACCTATTATCTTACACAACTATTGGGGTGTACGTCTAAACGATGGAAGCAAAAGGGTCATGGGTAGAGCAATTATTACTACTACCAAACCTGGGGCTGAACTTCCTAATGTTAAAAAGAAGAGTATGTTAATTAATACACTAACTGGAATAGTTAATTTTTAAAGATACAAACTCTTTAGATACTTCAATTACCTCTTTTGTTTCAATGCAAAATGCACTTAACTTTGCTCCATGACTCTTTCCACAACCTGTGTCTATGGAGGCAAAGTTTTGCCCAATTACAACCGACTCAACATTTACATGCCCATAGATATTAAAAATAGGTGCATCAGGAGAGGGTCTATTTCGATTACTCAATGCATAAAACTCTAAGTGCTTAGGTTTACTATCCTTTAAGTACCAAAAGTTACCAATGCTTCCATGGCTAATAACAATAGGTAGTTCATAGCCATCAAAATTTCCCAATTCTAAATAGATTGGCAAAGACTCAATCCACTCTAAATCTCTTTTAAGTGTCTCAATATTATCAGGCTTTTTTAAAACTACATAGGGGTTATCTTTAACCTGTTTGAGAAGACCATAAGATTGTAACATTGGCACACCTCCAACATACATCCATATATTATTTAAATTTGGCTCTTCACACTTAGCAATAGAGTCTAAAAACTGCTTTCCATGCTCTAACATATAACCCTCATGGTTTCCCCGAACCACAGCAAAAGCTCTCTCTTTTACAAAAGCAATAACCTCCCTACTCTTTTTTCCACGATTGACAAGGTCACCTACAAAGATAAGTTTTGCATTTTTAGGTAGCCTCTCTACTAATTCCAAGAGCATATTATACTCACCGTGAACATCACCAATAACAAAATGTCTATCTTTTTTCATGGGTTTTTCCTTTTTTTTAATTTTTGCAAGGAGAGTATATCAGAGTTTACTTTTTAAGTATATAAGTTAATTTTCTTCTAATTTAATAAAGAATTTAAAATGAATTTTTGAGAAAAATAAGGAAATTTAAGGAATTTTGGAGTCTAAAAACTCCTTTTCCTATTCTCTAATCTCTACAATAGTATCTTTATTAACACTATCCCAAACATTATCCATACCTTTGTTAGTCATTGCCATACAGCCAATAGTCCAGTCATGCGATAACGTATAGTCGTCTCCATGTCCATCCCAATTCCAAGGTACTTGTGAATGAAAGGTAATTCCTCCACCAGGGTTAACACCCAATGCTCGTGAAGCTTCTATATCTTCTCTATTTGGGTAAGAGATAAGAATCTCTTTGTAGTACTTAGGGTCACGACGAATATCAACAATATGGTAAACTCCTTCAGGTGTCTTTTTATCACCTGCTTCTCGCTTTGGACCAACTGGATGTTCTCCTAATGAAATTCGATGTCGACTTAACATATTTCCATCTGTATCAAAAAGAACAGCAATACGTTTTGATTTAACCACAACTATTTTAGAGGCAATACCTTCTCTAAAGACTTCATCATTCTGGTTACACTCAAAGATATCATCTTCTAATGTACTAATTGAAGTATTTTGTTCTATTGTTATATTAGTATCCTTAACTCCTTCTGTTGTATTAGAATCCTTAGGAAAAGGTGGCTTCTTACCACATCCTGCAAAAACTATCATACCTATTAGTAAAACTAGTATCCCTTTTTTCATTATTTTATCCTAAAATTTTATTTTTACAACTAAAAAGATTACAGACTCTTTTAAATATCTCATCCATCTTAGCATCTATTTCTAACATTTTTGAAATACTACTATATTATTGTTAATAGTTTTTATCAATTTTAACTCAACTTTCTCAGCCATTATCTCAAAACTTTTAGGGGTAAAAAAACTAATGTGTGTTGGGTCTCTTCTGTACCACCAATTTAAAAATAAATCATCTTCTTTTGGTGGAAATTTTGTCATTAACACAATATATCCATTAAAGTTAAGATGTCTAGTCAAAAGCTCTAAAGTTTCAAGAGGTTGACATAGATGTTCAAAAACCTCTGTTGATGTAATTAGGTCATAACTTTTATCTTCATAAACTTTTTTAGGTGCATAAAATAGGTCATAAATATCAACCTCTAAACCTCGTCGTTTTAAAAGTTCTGAAAAGACAGGGCTAGGACCTGAACCAAAATCTAAAGCTGTCTGAATATTTTCTAAATATAGAGCAATAGAGAGGTCAATAAACTCCTCAAACATCTCTACATATCCCTTATTTTCTAAACTATTATTGTGTTGGTCATACTGTTGTTTTTCTAATTTTATATCTACTCTTTGTGAATCATTTAATGAAATAAAGCCACAAAAACAACAACGATAGTAATACAATGATTTCTTTTTATCTTCTATTTGCTTTACTCTACTATTACAAATTTTACAAAAGTACATACAACTCTACTCAGTTTTTTAACTGTAATTATAACCAACTATTTACTAATTTAAATATAAAAAAAATAAACTAGAAAAAATAACAATAAACCAATTAAGTGAAAAGTTGATAAAGTATCTTATATAATAAATATAAAGGATGAATTAATGAAATTACTATTAAGCTTAATGATTGTAGGAACTGTTGTATTTGCAGGAGGAGACATTTTACCAGTTAAAGTTAAAACTAAATTTGAAGAGCCTGTCGTTGTACAGAAACAACAACCACATCAAAGAGGTTGTTATAAACCAAACATTAAAAAATGTCCAGATTGTGTTGATGTAGCAGAAATTTGCCCAGATGACCCAAGCCTACCAGTCGCAGAGACAGTACCATGTGAAGGTCTTTTAAGACAACAAGCGGCAGCAAGAGCAGCTCAACAAGCAGGTCACTAGAAACATCTTTTACCACCTCTTGGTGGTAACCTTATTCAAAATATACTAAATAAATATATAATTCTCATAAATAGGTACTAAATAGTTGTAAAACACTACCAACAATAATAAAGAAACAATAATATAACCCAAAACAAATTTAGGATTTTTAGCAATCACAAATCCTCCAACCATACCAGCAAACAATCCACCAACATGAGCTGATATATCAATATTTGGAACAGCAAAACCTATCACTAAGTTAATAATCAAAATAATTCCAAAATCTTTCATAAAAGCTTTAAATTGTCCTCCTAGTCTATCTTTGTGAACAAATACAAATCCTGCCAATGCTCCAAAAAGACCAAAAATAGCTCCACTTGCTCCAACAGCAACACCACCTACATGCATATACATTGACAAAAAAGCACCAAAAAATGCTGAAATAAAATATAGACTCAAATAAGCAGTTTTAGAAAAAAGTTTCTCAACCATTTTTCCAACAATATAAAGAGAGAGCATATTCATAAAAATATGTGTTCCACTAGAGTGAATAAACGTAGAGGTAACCAATCTATATAGTTCACCTTTAACAATCACTAAGTAGCCATGTAATGCACCTGTCACAAAAATTGTCTCAGCTAAATTATCACTTATAGTAGAGATTAAAAAGAGCAAAATGCTCACAGCCATTAAACTATAGGTCAAGGGTATGTCTTTAAATTTTTCAAGATTATTATTCATAAGCTTATAATACCAAAATAAACAACCAAAGAGCAAATAGTAGAGCAACAAAATATAGCATATAGAAGAACCATCGCCAATATATAGATAAAAATGAAAGTATTAAATAGACAAAAAGATAGCTCTTTTCTAATTTAAACGCAACAGTATCAGCATGTAGGGTAAATAGTTCTTGAAGATAACTATCAAAAATGCCACCTATACCCAACAAATGAAAAAGAATACTTATAGGGTAGAAAAAAGTAAATCCTAAAGAGAGCAGAGGTGAGTAGAGTTGTAGAGGGCTAGTTATAGGAAAAAACGTATGAACAATTGGTAACATTAAAATAAATAGACCAAAGCTTATCAATAATGTCATCAAATATTTATTAATATGTGAGAAGTAATGTAACAGTAAAAAGATATAAAATACCCCTGCAATAGAGAACCAAAAAGCCAAAGAGAGCAGAAGCTTAGGGAAAATAATCAATAACACTAAGACAATCATCGCTAAAAAAGAAAATGAAACCAACTCCATACCTAAAATGAGCAGTACCCAACCTGCAATAAGCATAACATAAGAGCGAAGCAAAGAGGGAGGAAAACCTACAAACCACACATAAAATCCTAAAATAAAAAGGACTATAAACCCAATGTCATAGAGGTCAAACCGATAGGGGAAAAACCTCTGTTGCAAAGGTCGATAGCCTAAACGTATAAGAAAAAAGAGCAATGCAGAGAGAATAGAGAGGTGAAACCCACTCAACGCAATCAGATGACTCACTCCCAAACTTGAAACAGACTCTCGCAATGACTTACTTAGTGGTGTTGCAAAATAGATAGCTTTATAGAAACTACTTATATCTTTATTGCTATGTTGTTTCTCAATAAAGTGTAAAAAATTAGCTTTAGGGTTCTTTTTCTCATCATAAATATCATTTACATTTGAAAATATAAAGGGGGTTCCTAAGTAGTCTGAAAACTTCATATCAACATGAGGAAAAAGTTTAACACGTATCTTAGATGTTAAATCTTTAGAGTGAATTTTTGTTCTTGAAAAAAATCGTAAATCTAAGATAGGAGAGTAGAGTTTTAAGATGGTATAGTAGTTATCATCTTTCCACTTTTCATAGGCTTGAAGTACTTGAACATCAGTATAGAAAAAAGGTTTCTCCTTAAACTCTTTGTAATCTCCATATAGAAAATAGAGACGAACAGTAAGTAGTAAAAAAATAAAAATCATACTAATCCACAACTCTTTTAGAGTCACAAAAAGTTTTGGTTTTTCAAGCATAGATAAATCTTAGATAGTAGGAAGCTCTATATTCCCCGTATCTCTAGTGTCTACATTTCCATCTTGTTCAAAAACAACTTCAAAAGGTGCATCTCCTTTATGAGCATCAACAAAGCGAGTAAAACGTTTTTGAAACAGTAACCGTACTGTTCCTGTTGGTCCATTTCTATGTTTTCCAATAATAAGTTCCGTATCCTCTTCAGGCTTATTTTGAAACTTGTTCTCATACTCTTTACCATCTGCCTTGGCTTTCATCTCTTTCTCTTTTTCTGCTGCTTCACGATAGACATCATCACGATATACGAACATTACTATGTCTGCATCTTGCTCTATTGAGCCACTTTCTCTCAAATCCGACAACATAGGACGCTTATTATCCCTACTCTCAACCCCACGGTTTAGCTGTGAAAGAGCAATAATTGGCATCTGCAACTCTCTAGCTAACTGCTTAAGCCCCCTAGATATTTCAGAGATAACCTGCTGTCGCCCCTCAGAGCTATCACCAGACATCAACTGCAAATAGTCAATAATTGCCATGCTTATTTCGGGATGTTTAGCTTTGAGTTTTCTAAGTTTAGAACGAACATGGTGAATGGTTGCTACCCCACCATCATCAACAAAGAGTTTTCTCTTTGCCATTCTATCAGCAGAACGTGATAAATTAGTCCACTGCTCATCTGTCAAATCCCCAACTCTAAGTTTTTGAAGAGGAATAGAGGTTTCAGTAGAGAGAAGCCTAAGCATCAACTGCTCTGCTGGCATTTCTAGTGAAAAGAAAGCAATGCCCTCACCTCTTTCTATGGCTTTTTGGGTCATGTTTAAGACCAAAGAAGTGTTATGTGTAACGGTCATATCTTCTAGTAAAAAGAGTCTGTTTCCATCTATTTCAAACCCATAGTAATCATCTATTTTATCAAACTCTACTTTTATACCTGTGTGTTGATGATTACGATTAGAAGCTGATGGACGAGCCTGTTTTCTTGCTATTTTTGTAGGTATCTCATCTAAATTTCCAACAATTCTTACCCTATAGACTTCACACTCATATCCAATACTTTTAATTCTTGCCATTTTTGATTTAAACGAACTTTTAAACCCTAAACTATCTGCTAAAAATTTAATCTGCTCTGCTAATAGCTTTAATTTTTGTGTAATCTCCATTACATGAAATTTATCATCATAATAACCATCACTATCAAGTAATCCTGCTAAAAGCTCTAAACGGTTTTTACGACTATTAATTAAATAGTGCTGAGGAATATGTTTGTTATCTGAAAGATTTAATTGCTTAATATTTTCTTCTAAAGAAGAATCTTTAGAGTTTTCATCTCTATGTAATTTATATCTTTTGTGAGCAGGATTTTTATTTAAAATCCCTATAGTTAATGGAATATCTAAACTATGAGACAAATCTTTTAAATAAATATCTATCTCTTTATCTGTACTTGTAATTTGTGCAGAATTAGAATTTCCATCACCAAGCCATAACCCTAAAAAATAAGGCTCTATTTCTAACTTTTTTTCAGTAAAATCAACAGCTACAGAGTAGCCTTTATAATTTGTTTTAAATTTATTAGACTTCTTTACATAGTCTTCTACAGAAATATTTAAAACATCTCCATGTTTATGTTTTCCCTCATTTCGTGAACGTTTAAGTGATAAAATATGCGATTTATTAACCCTATAATCTATCCCTTTATTTTGACGAATCCAATACATCTCTTCACGCCCACGAGCTAAAGAGAGAACTTTTCTCGGAGTTGAATCATTACCCATTAGTAACTCTCCAACTTCAATATCTTCCACCTTTTTAAGCTCTCCAGAGTACATTAAAACCTTTGTACCAAATCCAAAGCATTTTCCCATAGCTGGCCGAGCAGCAATAATTATCAAGTCACCCTTACCAAACCCTTGTGTATGGTCATTCAAATTATGAAACCCTGTATCGACTCCAAGTAGTTTTGCATTACCTATAGCCTTTAGACGATTAATCTCTTCTATCATCGCTAAAGTTATCTCTTTGGACTCTCTAAAGTCATCACTTGTTGAGTTTTGGGTAATCTCATAGAGCTTTTTTTCTACAAGGTTCATTACCTCTTCGGTAGGAAGGTTATCTTCTATGGTAACTTTTTTAATGGTCGTTGCTAAGGTTGCTAAAGCACGTTTAGTAGAACGAGACTTAATCTCTTCAATATAAGCATCAGTATTAGAGATAGGGTTAGCAGCCAAAATATCTAAAAGAGCTACCTCATCATAATTATTTGTACCACTAAGTTTAGTCTTTAAAAACTCCTCATCAATGGGTTTATCCTCTTTTGAGAGTTCCTCCATTGCCACAAAGATATGCTGATGAAAAGGCAGATAAAAATCATGTGGCTTAAGCTTAGCAGCAATCTCTTCAAAAGTTTTTGGGTCGAACATAATAGCTGAAAGAACTGCCCTTTCAATATTTAAGTTATACATATTTTCACTCATTACTATCTACCCCATTCCAATAAAATTATTATATTCTTTTTTACTACCATTAATTCTGCTTAGAAGCAAAATCCTCAACCTCTTGCACAAATCTATCTACCAACTCATTTTCAGGAAGCCGTGCTACTACTTCACCTTTAACCATAACAAGCCCTGACTCTTTACCATAAGCAATGGCAACATCTGCATGTTTTGCTTCACCAATGGCATTTACCACACACCCCATTACCGACACATCCATAGGAGTTTTAATATGAGCTGTTCTTTTTTCTACCTCTGCTACAGCACTTACTAAGTCTGCCTCTATTCGACCACATGTTGGACAAGAGATAATATTTAAGCCATCTTTAACACGTCCAGAATCTTTTAATATGGCTTTTCCAACTTTTATCTCCTCTTCAAGTTCACCTGTAATAGAGATTCTCATGGTATCACCAATGCCATCAAGCAACAATGCTCCAAGACCAATAGATGACTTAACTGTTGCATGAAAGATAGTTCCTGCTTCGGTTACACCCAAATGAAATGGGTAGTGGTTTTTAGGTCTCAACATTCTATAAGCATCTACGGTTCGTTCAACATCAGAAGCTTTTAAAGAGACTTTAATGTCTGTAAAACCTAAATCTTCTAAAAACTTAATATTGTACTCTGCACTTGCTACCATACCCTTGGCTGTTGCTCCATATCTATCATCAAACTCTTTTTCAAGTGACCCTGAATTAACCCCAATACGAATTGGTAAATTTCTCTCTTTACACGCTTTGACAATCTCTTTTATACGACTCTTCTCTCCAATATTCCCTGGGTTAAAACGAATAGCATCAACCCACTTTGCAGCTTCGAGAGCCAATCTATAGTTAAAGTGAATATCAGCAATAAGTGGTAGAGAAATCTGCTCTTTAATATTCTTAAGTGCCAAAGCATCTTCCATTTTAGGAACAGCCACACGCACCATATCAGCCCCTGCAAAGTGCAAACGGTTTATCTGCTCTACTGTTGCTTCTACATTATTGGTATCTGAATAAGTCATAGACTGTACGGAGATAGGAGCATCGCCACCTACGGCTACATCTCCTACATAGATTTTTTTTGTTGGGATTCTTTCTATCATATTTTCTTCCTATTATTAGCTGTTAGTTGTAGCTCGTTCCCATCCGTCCTCGGTGGGAATGCATACGAGATTTTTTATTTTTTTAGCTCGTTCCAAAGCTCCAGCTTTGGAATGCCTATAGGAGAAGCAACAACAAGATAAAGCTATTGTAATTCCTATATGCATTCCCAACGAGGACGTTGGGAACGAGAATGAGTTCAAATTTTAGCTCGTTCCAAAGCTCCAGCTTTGGAATGCCCATAGGAGAAACAATAACAAAATAAAGCTATTGTAATTCCAATATGCGTTCCCAACGAGGACGTTGGGAACGAGAGTAAGAACTTTGAAATTGTAGCAAAATTAAAAAAAATTCTTATGAAAATTCCACAGGGTCCATATCAATCTCTATCAAAGGATTATTAACAGCATGTAAAGCCTTAAGCAAAACCGAACGCTTTTTACAACGCAACAAAATATTAAAACGAAACTTATTTGCAATACGTTCAATAGGAGCTTTTCCATGTCCCACAATCTCAATATCTTTAAACTCTTTTAGTTTTGTAACGGTATCAAGTGTTGTTTTAG
>JALUKJ010000220.1 GCA_027056615.1 Campylobacteraceae bacterium
GTCGAAGAGTTTTATCTAATGCCCATTGAAAAAGTAGCTAAAATAGTTAGAGAGACCAATGAGTTTAAACTCAACTGTAACTTAGTTATTATTGATTTTTTAGTACGTCATGGCTATATTGGTGTTGAAGATGAAGATTATGTTGAGATTGTTAAGGGGTTAAGACGGTAATCTCTATAGGCTTTAAAAATTAAAGTTCCTACCTTGCCTAATTGGCTGTGGCGAGTAAAAAATATTAGGTAGAAACTTGTTGAGACATTATGAAGAGATACTAAAAAATAGGAAGAAAAAAATATCTCTCATGTGAAAATTATAGTCACAATTTGTGTCTTGATTGTGTAGTGGTAAAAGCCTATTTTATGATATTTAAATTGTAGGGTGCGATTGCCATTGCATATACGTCAACTTAAGATTTAAGTAACTGACCATAATAAATGTCATAATTTAATGAAATTATTTTGCCTTAGATTTATTCTTAGATAGACGAAGAACTAGCCTTAGATAATTCGAGTATTACTTATATATAAGGTTATGTTGAAAACGGCGTAGGTCGGGTTGCCCTCATCCCGACACCAATTGGCATAAATAAATATTTTATCTTTATCAATATATATTTGCCAATTTTATTTTGTTGTATCAAGTTTTCAATTTATGCATGTTTATGTCGGGATGAGGGCAACCCAACCTACAGACTGCCATCTTTTTTAAAAAAGTAAGCTTCTACTTTATATAAATTATGGCTTAGGTTGACGCGTAGGGTGTTGTCACTGACAACACCGTCTAAACCAAATAGAAAGGATTAAATAATCATGAGTGTATCAAACAAAGCATGGGAAAATGATGAAGAGAATCTTATAAATAATTTACTAGAGTCAGCTCATCAAGTACCTGAAATAGAAGCATACCTAAGAGAAGAGATTATATACTTGCAAAATAATATAGCCTCAAACTCATCGCTTATTGACTTTGGTTGTGGTAATGGACGGCACTTGAAGATTTTAGAGTCACAGATTAGCCAAGGGTTGGGGATTGATATGAATAGAAGTTATTTAAAAAAGGCTTCTGCTCTATGCTCATCAGATAAAATCAGATTTGAGGTTGGAGATATTGAGAACTATCAATCTGCTGAACTTTTTGATGTAGCAATCTCAATGTACAATACTTTTGGAAATATAGAGAACCAAAAAGGAATGATTGAGTCAATGCTGAAATCAGTAAAAGAGGGAGGAAAAATTATTATTAGTGTCTTCTCTCCTGAATCCATACCTTCTAGGTTAGAGTTCTATAAACTTATGGGGTTTGAAAATTTAGATATTGAAGCTTATAAAATTACAACCCAAGAGGGCTTTCATTCTTTATGTTTTACTAAAACTGCTCTTTATGAACTTATGCCTAATGCTATGCTTGAAAAATGTACTGATATTGGGTGGGTAGTGGTTTTGGAGAAGAGAGAAGATTATGTTAACTAAAATATCTATAAAAGTATGCTCTCCTACAGAAAATATAGTATTTGAATTTGAAGAAATGTTGAAAAAATGGCTACCAAAAGATTTTAGAAGTGATTTTCATGGAAAGCATATTTTAAATCATCCTAATAGTGAAAAGCTCACAGTTCTATTAATGATATTGAATGATAAAGAAATTATAGGAGGGGCTATTTTAGCTGATGGATTGTCACTTAATGATTTTATGGATAGTCAGAAAATAGAAAAAGTAAACGAATATAATCATAATGGTATTTTAAATTTTAGTTATTTTTATATTTTACCAAAATATAGAGGAAAAGGGTTTGGCACAGAATTTTTAACTCAATTACAATTTTTGTATCCTAATATTTGGTTAGCTTCTTCAAATGAACGATTAGAATTTTATAATCGTAATGGGTACGAAATTGTTTTCTCTCCTATCGTTCAAGAAAAAACTTTTTTATTAGTTTCAAAAGGAACAAAAAATGTTATTTCCTCGTTACACAACTCCAGTTGTGTAACGCATATTGGAGCAACAAAAATATAATAAAATCATTTACTCCAATGTACATGACGAAGCTGAAGCTTCGTCACGAGTAAAAAATGTACGGATATTGGGTGGGTAGTGGTTTTGGAGAAAGAAAAATAAACAAAAAAAGGATTTTTATGAATACAATTGAACTATGGAACAAAAATGTTAGAAAACTTTGGGCAAAAGATTACCCAAAAATATTGTCTAATATTTTAAAAAACAATAATGTTAAATCGGTATTAGATACATCAGGAGGTACAGGTTATCCAAGTATTGAGTTGGCACAAATGGGTTGGGATATATCGTATGCTGATTGCAATATTGATATGTATAACTTTTTTAAAACCAAAGTAGATAAAGCTAAAGTTAACATACCTACATATTTAGTTAAGTGGCAGGAGTTGGACTCAAAAGTAGAGAAAAAGTATGATGCTCTTTTATGTAGAGGAAACTCTTTTACTTATATAGATGGTTATGATATTGAAACCTATGACCCATCTCGTGTTATAGAAAATATGAAAAAGGCTCTTAGTCAGTTTTATAAGCGACTTAACAAAAATGGTGTTTTATATATTGACCTACTTCATGAAGATAAAATTAGAAAAAATGAAGAGATTGAACATGAGACAATATGCGAGAAGTATTCATATAACTTTAAAATTGAGTATGATGAAGAGACAAATATTAGAATGAATATAGAAACAATAGTTTTATTTGAAGATAATTCTATAAATAAAATTGTTATATATTCTTATCCATTATTAGAAAAAGAGCTTAAACAACTGTTATTAGAGGCAGGGTTTTCATCTGTTGAGAAGATTGAGAAAGAGTATTCGACTGTAACTAACTCTTTTTTGGTTAGGAAATAAGGTTTTATTATACGAGGAGTAAAGATGAAAGAATTTAAAGAAAAAGTATGCAACTTTTATAAACCCTACTATAGAGATGGAGATGAAGCCCATCTTATTGACCATGCAGATGATGTGTGTAATTTGGCACTAGAGATTAACCAAGCGTGTGATGAGAAGTTGGTTATTTTAGCCTCTTATCTTCATGACCTCTTTAATGCTACAAATCGCTCTATTCACAATGAGTTGGCTTATGAGTATGTCTTAAAAGCAGAAGATAAATTTTTAGAACAACTCAATAATAAAGAGCTAAAAGAGGTTGCTTACGCTGTGTTGCAACATCGAGCAAGTTTTAAAGGGGATTTTTACTCTCCTCTTAGTGAGGTTATCTCTTCTGCTGACAGAGGATTACCTGATTTAGAAAAGGTTGTGAGGCGTAGTATGAAGTTTAACAAAGGCAATGCCCAAG
>JALUKJ010000221.1 GCA_027056615.1 Campylobacteraceae bacterium
CCGTTGGACTCTCTTGGTCAAAATAGACATCAAGTCCAGCTTTAAAAAAACCCTCTGCTGGAGAAGCACCTATGCCACCTACTACAAGAGCATCTGGATTTAGGCTCATAATATTGGCAACAGCATTTCCACAAGCATTTGCATTATGTCCTGCATTAGCGACTCCCTCAACATCTATAATTTTCCCATCTTCAACTGTTATAATTGTATAAAATTTTGCTTTGCCAAAATGAGCACCTCTTTTACTAAGGTAGCCATTATTTTCATCTGTTGGAAATACAATTCTCATCTTTTTCTCCTAAAATTGTTTTTGTAATCTGTTTTGTTTATAAGCTTCATAAGCTTCTTTTACACTCATCTCTCCTGCACCTGTAAAAAACTCTATTTTAGTAGTTTTTAAGATTTTTAGTGCCTTTTCTCCTGCTCCATTACCAGTTATAACAACATTAGCCCCTGCGTTTATCATCTTTTTAGATGATTGCCCACCAACACCATGCTCCATAGCCTCTGTAGCACTATTATCAATTGCTTCTAATGTATCTGTCTCTTCATCATATACTAAAAACATCTCTGCTCTTCCAAATCTTGCATCCATTGGACTCTCCCAAGTTTTACCTTTTGTTGTAAATACTATTTTCATTTTAATTTTCCTTCAAAATATTTTTTATATTGTTCCAACTTAATTTAATTTGCTTTGATATTTCACAATTCTCATCAAATTCAACTATTGGTTTTGCTACGCTCACTGCTTTTGTAAAGTTCTCATCATAACCAAGTGATGCTAAAAGTTGTACATTTTGGCTATTTAAATACTCTCTTATTTTCTTTGTAATTTCCCAATTTAAATCACATTTATTAATAATACAAACAACTTTAAGATTAAAAGTTTTTGTGAGTTCATAAACTCTTTTTAAATCATGAAGTCCTGAAACTGTTGCTTCTGTTACAAGCACCACAAGATTTGCTCCACTTAAACTAGATATTACAGGACATCCAATCCCTGGGCTACCATCGGTTATAACATACTCTTTATCTTCTTTAAGTGCTAACTCTTTAGCTACTCTTTTAACTTTTGAGACAAGTTTCCCACTATTTTCAGCTCCGAAACCAAGCTTTGCATGTACCATTGTTGCACCATTTTTTATATCTGATACAAAAACATCTCCTGCTTTTTGTGTCACCATCTCAATGGCATCAACAGGACATATTCGACTACAGTAGTGACACCCCTCACATGATATTGGGTCTACCACATGAAAATCTGTCTCTTTTGTAATAGCATCAAAACGGCATACATCAAAACAATCTCCACAATTTGTACAAATTTCAGGGTCTATAACGGCTATTTCACCACTATAAAAATCACTCTGCTTTTTAAAATTTGCATCAAGAAGTAGGTGCATATTGGCAGCATCTACATCACAATCACAAACAACAGCCTCTTGTTTTGCCAAATATGCAAAAGATGCACTCAAACTTGTTTTACCAGTTCCACCTTTACCAGAGATTACAACTATTTCTCTCATTTTAAACCTCCAATAAACGCTATAATTTCATCTAAAGAGTCTTTAAAATGTTCGATTTTATCATAAATCAACTCTCCATTAGAGTATAGTTTTGCTACTTCTCTATCATTTTTAATTTTTGTAATAATAGGAATATTCTCATCGTGACAATAGTTCTCAACTCCATCATCACCTATACCGTAACGATTGATAATTACACCAATTTTTTGGTTTAAAACTCTCATAGTCTCAACTGCTAGTGTTAAATCATTGAGTCCAAATGGTGTAGCTTCTGTAATTAAAATTACAAAATCACTATAACGGCTTGATTCTATCACAGGGCATGATGTCCCTGGAGGTGCATCATAGATTTTCATGTAATCAGGAAACTTCTCATCTACATACTCTATAGTTTGAGCAATTAACGGTATAGACATCTCTTGACCTAAATCTAATCTCCCCTCAACCATTGTAAAGAGTTCATTTTGATACTCATTTATAATCCCTATTTGTGATGGTGTCATAGGAAGCGAATCTGTTGGACACAATTCACTACACGCATAACAACTATGACAAAGCTCTGGAAATACTCTAATCTCTTCAGGGAGATGTAAAATAGCATTAAAGTTACATACTTCTTCACACTTGCCACATAAAGTACAATCAGTTGCATCCCACTTCGGTATCATCTTGTTTGATATTTTTGAATCGACAAGCTCTGCGTTTAAGAACAAGGCACTATTTGGCTCTTCTACATCTAAGTCAGCTAAAACCACTTTTTTACCAAGTGATGCCAAATAAGAAGTAAGATTAGAAGAAACAGTTGTTTTTCCTGTGCCACCTTTTCCACTTGCTATGGTTATTTTCATCTATACTCCTGATTTTCTTTTATCTTTTGTACAATCTCCTCTATATTATGAGACTCTGGTACAACAGGAGTAATTCCTAACTCAAGTAGATTATCTTTTACACCTTTGCCAAACCTATAAGTTATAAATATATCAACTCCATTTTCTTTTAAAAATGTAGGTATCTTATGACCAACATTTAAATGTCTGTTTCCTTCACTATCTTTATCTAGTTTAATATTCTCTTCTTTTATCTTTTTAATAATAGGATTTTCAACTATCTCTATTAACTCTCCTTCTGGAAATTGATAAAAGGCTATCTGTTTTGCTAAACCTATATGTTTAGCAACTGTTTTACCATTATTGGTTACAAATGCTACTTTCATTTTATTCTCTCTTTTTAAATTTTTTTGTTGATTTTGCTTAATAATACCACGACCTCTACCTTTACCAAATCCATTTCTTTTTCCAAACATTATAAATCCTTTCATATTAAATTAATGAACATATGTGCAAAATTATATCGCACATATGTTCATATGTCAAGTAATAAAAGATAATTTATGAAAAAATAAGAGATTATTATCTCTTTTCTACTCTATTTTTTAAATAAAATAGAGAGAAAAGATATTAAGTGAAATAGCTATTTTATAGTTGGAGGTGTGATGTTTTTACCAAGAAGTGCATAGCTTTTGCCAACTCGTGCTAGAGGTGAATAATCAAGTGTAATTCTCTCTTTATCACTGATGATTTTATCATCAATAAACTGTGCTTTTATCTCTACAACTAAAGGAATAGTTGTTGAACCTTTTAAATCTATCTCTTGATAAAATTCACAAAAAAATGCACTAGGCACATCTGTAACCATAGGAGGAAAACCCTCTACAAGCTCTTTTGTTTCAATATCAAATGCAACAGCTTCACTCTCATTTTCTCCAAGCTCTTTTGAGCTAAA
>JALUKJ010000222.1 GCA_027056615.1 Campylobacteraceae bacterium
AAAGGAGAGTTTAGACTTATTACAGGTCGTCATGCTCAATTTACTCAAAGTGGAACGCAAAACAATATGATGCTTCGTGATTTAATTCCTACAAACTTTGTTTGGATTAACCAACGAATAGCTGATAAAATGGGAATTAAATTTGCAGAGAAAGTGGAAATCAAGAGTGACATAGGTGCTATTGTACTTAAAGCTTATCCTACTGAAAAAATTGCACCCAATCAAATTTTCCTACTTCATGGATTTGGTAGTGAAAGTAAAGGAATGGAATTTGCTTATGGCAATGGTGGAAATGATGCAACAATCATTAAAGATGATATAGAACCAATGTACGGTGCATCTGTTATGCATAGTACCAATTGTAAAATTAGAAAGGTGTAATCATGGCTAGATATGGAATGGCGTTAGATTATAAAAACTGTATTAACTGTAAAGCATGTGAAGTTGCATGTAAAGAGGAAAACGGTGTAGAACTTGGTGCAGAGAAACACCGTATTTGGGTAGGAGGTAACAATCCTGATGGGCAATGGCCACTGTTAGATATTGCTTCAGCAGCATTTATGCCAAGTCAGTGTCAACACTGTGAAGATGCTCCTTGTCAAGAGGTATGTCCAACCAATGCGACCTATTATGATGAAAATCATGTAGTAAGAGTAGATGCTGAAAAGTGTATCTTGTGTTCATATTGTATGAATGCATGTCCTTATGATGCTAGATATGTAGATGATAGAACAATGACTATTGATAAATGTACTTTCTGTTCAGATACAAGATTAGCTCGTGGTGAAACAACCACTGCTTGTCAAAATACATGTCCAACAAAAGTAAGAACATTTGGTGATTTAGATGACCCAAATAGTGAGATTAGCGAGTTGCTTAGAACAAGAGACCACTTTAGTTTAAAAGCACATCTTGGTACTAATCCAAAATTATTTTACCTAACATAAGGAGTAGAGATGAAAATAGGTCCATTAAATATTCCAATTAAAGAGGATTTCTCATTTAAGTCTATTTTAGATTTTGAAAAGACTCCTCTAAATATCTTCTTAGCAGTGTCTGTATTGGCAATGTTAGCTATGTTTGCCATTGGAGTTATAACATATTTAATTCATGGTCACCATGCTTATGGTGTTACACGAGAGCATCCATGGGGGCTTTTGATTGCTGTTTACATTTTCTTTGTTGTTAGTTCAACAGGATTTTGTATTGTAGGTTCACTTGGAGATGTTTTTGGTTTTAAACGATTTGAGATGATTTCTAAAAGAGCAATTTTTGGCTCTATTGTTACAATTATGGCTGGTTTTGCAGTTATTGCTTTTGAGATAGGTCACCCTGTTACTATGTTAATTTACAATGTATTAACACCTGGTTTAACCTCTGCTATTTGGTGGATGGGAACACTTTATGGTCTATACTTAACATTTATGATTATTGAGTTCTACTTTTTACTTAATAATGATATGAAAAAAGCAAAAATCTTTGGTTTGACAGGTCTGCTTGTAGGTCTTGCTGCTCACTCTAACTTAGGTGGAGTATTTGGTTTCTTAAATGCTAGAACAATCTCTAATGGTGTTTACTACCCAACGTACTTTATTTTGACAGCATTTATTACAGGTATTTATCTCTCTTTTATTGTTATGGGATTCAGATACAAATTAAATTTTGACCAAAAAGTAAAAGATTTATTAGAAGGTTTAGCTAAAATTCAAGGTCTATTAATTGCTATTTTATTCTTCTTTATGACATGGAAACTTTTAACAGATATGTATGGTGGTATGCCTAATCGTGCAGAAGTTGCTCATCATATGCTTCATACTGCACCATTCTGGGCAGAGGTAATCTTTGCAATGCTTATACCATTTTTAGTTATAGTAAAAGATTTTGGGAGAAGTCCTAAATTGATGGTCTTTGCTTCTCTTATAGGTATGGTTGGTATATTCTTTATGAGATATAACTTAGTTCACGATACACAAGTGAAACCGTTACAAATGATGAAACTTACCGAGTATCAACTTCCACCAGAGTGGATTGAGTATTTTCCTAGTGCAACTGAAATTATGATTTCTCTTGGTGGTCTTGGTCTTTGTATCGCACTTTATTATGTTGGTACAAAAGCATTTGACCTTGATGAAAGTCATTAATAAAAAGGAGATGATATTATGATGAAAAACTTTACAAAATTTTTAGCAATTACTTTACTGAGTATAATGTTTTTAAGCTCTAGTGCCTCTGCTGATGCATTTAAAGGAGGGCGTATTTTGAATAATGCAATGCTTAAGCATTGCCCTATGATACTTGCTGACCTTGCTGGTACTCATACTAAGGCAGATTGGGCAAAGATAGTTCAAGAGGGTACACTAGCCGAGACCATACATGCTATTTGTCCAAAAACAGAAATTAAGCCAATTCCTGAAGATAAGATGAAAGATGTTCTTGACTATCTTCAATACTATGCCAGAGATGGTGGAGCATTACCTAGTTGTTAATCGACTTGACTCGTTCCCATCGTCTCGGTGGGAATGAGGGAGAGGAAAAGTCTATAAACTTTTCCTAAAAAATAGTAGGTTGAATCTCTTCATTACTAACTCCACCCTCTTCATTTACCTCTAAAAGATAATCCCATAACTTATTAGCCATCTCTTGGTATCGTTTTGATGTTTCACAATTAGGAGCAAGAACCGTAATAGGCATACCTTCATCTCCACCTTCACGAATGGCAGGTTCTATGGGTACTTCACCAAGGAGTTGTGTTTGAAAGTTATCAATAAGAGGCCCAGTTGTTCCTTTTCCAAAAATATTGTACTCCTTACCTGTCTCTGGACAGATAAATCCACTCATATTCTCAACCACTCCTGCAATAGGAACTTTTAGATTTTTAAACATATCCATACTTCTAATGGTATCATCAAGAGCTACTTTTTGTGGTGTAGTAACACAAACTCCTGCTGTAACTGGTAGGCTTTGAGCAAGGGCAAGTTGTGCATCTCCTGTTCCAGGGGGCATATCGAAAAGGATTACATCTAGTTTATCCCATAAAATATCCTCTAGCATCTGTTCAATGGCTTGGGTAACCATTGCCCCTTTCCAAATAAGTGAAGCACCTCGCTCTACCAAAGAGCCAATAGACATTACTTGAATATTATGTGCGATAATAGGCTTTATATTTTTACCTAAAAAGATAGGTTGCTCTCCCTCTATTCCCATCATTCTTGGAATATTTGGACCATAAACATCAACATCAAGTAGTCCTACTCGTTTACCTTGTTGTGCCAAAGCAATAGCAAGATTAACGGTA
>JALUKJ010000223.1 GCA_027056615.1 Campylobacteraceae bacterium
ATTTGGGCTTAATTCAATGGCATTGAGCTAAATCCATCGGTTCCAATATTTTTGAAATTAATTTTGGGTATCTACTTATTATTTAATTATTATAACAAATCTAAAAAGCTCTGACGAATAGTATTAGAGTACTCCTTTAACTCCTCTTTTTCAAGCTCTTTTCCTTTTCTAAGTTTTATATGTACTTTTTCTAATACTTTTCTAGCTTCCGAAGAGATTATTTTCTCTGTAAAAGAGACATCTTGTAAATCAATAGCTTCTCTTGTTGCATGAGAACGTTTAGCTAGAAGTGAAGCATGATATAAAGCACGTCCTAAAACAATATAGGGAAAATTTAAATTTTGCATAGGACCTACAGTTAACTCTCTTCGTCCTACACTCTGTCCTAACACTTTTAACTCATATAGATTGTTAAAGCCGTACATAGCACCCACACCACCAACAACACCACCAATTAGCGTACCTAAAAAAAATGATGAACCTGCAACCAAAAGGTCCAATCCACCACCTGTAATAGCACCTGCTGAAGCTCCTGTTACTATTAACTCTTTTTGGCTCAATCCAAAAATAGAAGCACTCTCTTTAGAAAATAGCCCTAACTTTTCAAGGTTTAACTCATCTTTATTTTTCTGAATATCACTATGTTGCCAAATCTTTTCTACAGATTGTTGCTCTTTATGTTCATAATTTAAAATTTTCTTTCTATAAGCTTCTTTAGCTACCTCTTCCTCTTTAGGTGTTGCTGATTCTCCATCTATTTTTTGTTTATAAATAAAAGATAATACCTTTACCATATAATCTGAAATAGTACTAACTGTCTGCTCAACATTAAGGTCATAAAACTTCTTAAGAACATTTATGGCTTGTTTAATAGGTTTTGTCCACGCTTCATTAAGCTGTGCCATACTCTCTAAAAGTTCAATATGCTCTTTGTGTCCTGCTGACATTGGGTTATAGGTACGAACCAAACGAAAATATTGACCTAAAGCTCTAGTCCACTCCTCTCGATAGTCATCATCTCCAATTAGATTTAAAATTGCCATAGAGGGTTGACCACACCAACGCAAAATCTCCATCTCAATCTCATACTCTTCACCATAAGGTTTTGAAGCATCTACTACATAGATAACCCCTGCACCATTTATAATAGGCTCAAGTAACTCAATTTCATCTCTAAATCTCTTATTATCACAATGTTCATGAACAAACTTTTTAACAACATCAATACGTCTATTAGCAGGAACATCACCATGCTCCTCTAGCCATGCATAGACTCGTCTTGCTCTTTGGAAACCTGGAGTATCAAATAACTCATAGACAATCTTTCCATCAACCTTAAGAGGAAAACCTCTTTTTATTTGTGTTGTACCAGGCGTATTACCAATCTGTATAGAGTCATCAAGTGCCAAGGAAGCAACAATACTACTCTTTCCCTTATTTGGATGACCAACAACAGCAAATTTAGGATAAAAATTAGACATCTACCACCCCCAATTTATCAGAATTAACACTCTCTAACTTTCGTAACCAAATTGACATATCCTCTTTATTTTTTTTATAGTTATTTTCTACTGTTCCCAGTGGAGCAATATCAACACTTTTAATCGAAGAGTTATCTAAAATATCCTCTAAAAGGTCCATAAAATCCATAGTTGGAGGTTCCCAAGCTTTAACATAAAGAAGAACATCTCCTTTTAAAGTATCAATAATCTTATTATCTTCTAATAAAGAGTTTTTTCCTCCAACAGACTCTCTTCTTTTAGCATTTACAACTAAACTATCTTCTATTAAGAGTAACTGCTCATCTGTAAAGTTCCATCCTAAAATAACCTGATACTCTTTAACTAAATTCTCATCTACATTATGAATAATCTCCTCATTTATCTTAAGATGCTTTTCATCTTTATGTGATTTAGTTGAGACAAATGGTGTTTGAAACTCTTTTATAAGTGTTGAAACACCATCTAGTAAAAAAAACTCTTTTTTGAGTTGTCGTTTAAACCCATAATGTGTAACTAACCAAAAAATTAGTCGTAATCCTAAAGCATAAGTAAACGTTGCCATAGCTAAAAACTTCCACCAAGCACCAAGTTTATCGGCGTTGTGAATCATATTGGTATCAAGATGTTTACCCAAACGAAAGTAGTGACTAAGGTCTACTAACTCTAAAGATGGAACAGCAGAGGGCAAAAACTCTCTCCATGGAAGTGAGAGAGTAGACAATAGTGATTGAAAACTCTTAGCATCAACTTGCAAGGTTGTACTCCAACCAAACGCAATATCTTTAGATATTATCATAAGTATCAAAGCTAAAAAAAGCCCTAACGAAAAGAGAAATGAAAAAATCTGTACCCGTTGTAAAAATATCCATTTACTTAAACCTGTAGAAAAAGGTAACGAAGAGAATTCTATATTTTTAGCAAATGGTAAATACTTAACCACTTTTTCTAAATAATAAAGAGGAGAAAAGTGTGAAAAAATCTTCACTCCTATATTACCTAGAAGCATTGATAACAAAGATAGTAACATACTTAAAAGTGGTAAACCTACCATAACTAATAGTAGATAAATCACATTAACAGGTTCACTCCCCGAGTAAGAGAGAAGAGCAAATCCTGTTAGAAAGCCTAGCATAAGAGCGAGAAATCCAAAAAGTGAAGAAAAAAGAGTTAAATAGTGTAGATACTTATTAGAATCCAATGAAGTAGTAATTCTATAAAGATTTTTTTGTAACCACTCTAACAAAAGAGCTAAAGGCTTCTGATTTTTTTGAGAAATTGCAAAGAGTCTATTCTCTTCATGAGAGCCTCTATAAGTAGTCAATAACTGATGTAAATCCAGATATGATTTAAGTGATAATTGAGTTGTTTTATGTTGCATTTTACGCTTTTTATTTTTAACTCAATTATACGATTTTTGGACTTAAAAACCTAACTTTAAAGATATTAACCTTCACTAGGAAAACGATAGGTTACTCTTTTTCTTTTTGTTCGTAATTCATTCTTGAGTTTCATCAATGCTTTCTCATGCTCTAAATGCTCTTTTTTTTCTAATCTCTCTTTTTCAAAAAACTTCTCCATCTCAATAAGCTTTTTTTTGAGTCTATAGGATTCAAGCTTTAACTCTAAAGCCTTTTTTTCAGATTTTAAAACTTCTACACTTTTACCACTAGTACTTTGAATATTATCTGCGTAAGAAAAACTAATTATAATAAATAATGCCATAACAAAATTTTTCATGATGTTATCTCCTTTTTGTAATTATTTATATCAGTATAACATCACTATGC
>JALUKJ010000224.1 GCA_027056615.1 Campylobacteraceae bacterium
GTTCAATATTAAACTTCATGCTTACTGCTTAATGACTAATCACTATCATCTACTTCTTGAAACTTATGATGAAAATATTTCAGAAGCCATACAGTATCTCAATGGTACTTACTCTATGTACTTTAACAAAAAATATAAGCGAACAGGTCATTTTTGGCAGGGGCGTTACCTCTCTTATTATCTTTATGACAATGCCCATGCTTGGATAGTGGCTAAATATATTGAACAAAATCCTATAAAAGCTAAGATGGTTAAGCAGATAGAGGAGTATGCTTATCAATCCTTTTTTCAGTGGAAAAATAGAGCTAAATATCTTAAATTATTGGAAAACTCTTTGATATTTGATATGACTTTAGAGGAGTATGAACGTTATATATATGAAGAGATGAAAGAAGAGGAGTTTTTGCAGATATATGCTACTCCAAAAATAGTTACTAAAAATGGAGAGATGAGAGTTTTATATAAGCGACTAGAGAGTTTTTTTGAAGAAGACAAAGATATTAACCGTAATGAAAATATGAAGAGGGCTTGGGAGTATGGATATAGTAAGGCTGAGATAGCTCGGTTTGTTGGGTTGAGTGTTGTTATGGTTGGGAAGATTTTAATCTAAGGGGTTAGTCGCTACCTTTTCTTATTCCCATCATTTTGGTGGGAATATTTTGTTTAGCTACATTTTTATAGCTCTTCAATTAACTCCATTAACAAATCTTCATTTATCATCTCAACCTCAGATTTATCATAAATAGTTAACAGATAAGTAGTCTCTTCTAATTAAATATAGTAGTACACACGATAACCTGAAAGACGGGGTCGTGTCACAAATACAAAGTAATTTTCGCTAGTTCCTAATCCATCCTTAAAAGATTTTTCAAATCTTTTTTAGATAATTTTACTATAAAAATAGTAAGACTATTGGTGGGAAATTTTTTAGGGGGTGGTGTTACCACATAAACCATCTATTTAAAATTTTAAACAGTGCGATGACAATCGTACCCTACATAAAATCTGACATGTTATTATAGAAATAAAAAGGTTGGGGACTTGCACGAACTACTTAATACTATCTATACTTTAGATTTAGCTCCATTTGCTCTTTCGTTTAAACTTGCAACTATTACCACACTTATACTCTTTGTAGTTGCGTTACCTTTAGCTTGGCAACTCTCTCAAAGCCCTTCTAAAGTTAAGCCAATTATTGAGTCTTTAGTCTCTTTACCTTTAGTTTTACCTCCTTCAGTTTTAGGTTTTTATCTTTTAGTAGCCTTTAGCTCTTTTGATTTGGCATTTACCTTTAAAGGATTAGTCGTTGCTAGTTGTTTCTACTCTTTACCTTTTATGGTTCAACCTCTTCAAGGTGGGTTTGAAAGCCTCAATAAAAATATGATAGAGTCTTCGTATATTGCAGGAAAAAATAAGTGGGTAACTCTTTTTAGAGTAGCTTTGCCAAATATTAAACCTGCTCTTATGACAGCACTTATTATTACCTTTGCTCATACGGTTGGAGAGTTTGGTGTGGTCTTGATGATAGGAGGGAGCATTCCTGATGAGACACGTGTGGCATCTATTGCTATTTATGACCTTATGAATAATTTAGAGTATGGAAAAGCTCATATCTACTCGGCAATTATGTTGCTTATTAGTTTTGCTGTGCTGTTATCGGTTTATATTTTTAACCATAAACAGAAGTACTTTAAAGGGGTTCGTGCATGATTGCTTTGAAAATAAACAAAGCTCTTTGTGGGGCAAAAGGAGAGATGAACTTAGAGGTTGATTTAAAAATTAAACAAGGAGAGTTTTTAGCTATCTCAGGAGAGAGTGGAGCTGGGAAGAGTACACTCTTACGCATCTTAGCAGGGCTTGAAAAGGCAGATGGTGAGGTAATTGTTAATGGTCAAAATTGGAAAGATGTCCCTGTGCAACAACGTCAAATAGGCTTTGTTTTTCAGGACTTTGGACTTTTTGAAAATATGAGTGTTGAGCAAAATTTACTTTTTGTCTCTAATAATAAAGAATTAGCCAATGAACTTTTAAATATTACCCAACTTAGTGAGCTCAAAAGAAGAAAACCAAATACACTAAGTGGAGGGCAAAAACAACGTGTAGCATTGGCTAGAGCTTTTATGAATTATCCTAAAATCCTCCTACTCGATGAGCCTCTTTCAGCACTTAACCATGAGATGAGACTAAAACTACAAAATGATATTTTAGCACTACATCAACGCTTTGGATGTACCACACTAATGATAAGTCATGATGCTTCTGATATTTACCGTATGGCTTCGCATATTATAGTAATGGAGTTGGGAAAAGTCATAAAAGAGGGAACGGCTAAAGAGGTATTTTCTACCAATACATCTCATTTAAATGGTGAAGTTTTAGAAGTTCAAAAGGATAAAATTGTTGTTTTAATAGGACAACAGTTAATTGAGTTAAAGGTCTCCAAAGATAAACAATTTAACATTGGAGAGCGTGTTGAGATTCAAGCTAATTTTTAATGATGAATCGTACTATTTACATCTAAAAGTATATCTTTCATAAGTATATTTATCTGCTGTAACATATTTCTAGTTTTATTTAAATCAATATCTACTCTATCATCACCAATTTCAATACCTAAACCTTTTGTAAAATTGATGTCTGCTTTTTCAATTTTATGTTCTATCTCATCAGCACGACTATGCATTTCAATTTCTATTTTTTTCATAAACTCTGTTGTTTTATTCATATCTATAGTTATTTTTTTACCATTGACTTCAAATCCTAGCTCTTTTAATAACTTATCTTGCTTAACTTCGGAGGTCTCTTTTTTTGTTAACTCTTGTTTCTCATTTGTAGTACTTACTTGCTTTGAACTCTCTGTTCTCTCTTCACAAGCTGTAAATAGTAACAATATTAGTAAAAGTAATTTTTTTTTCATGATGTATCCTATTCAATTAAACTCTCTTATCTTATAACAGAGTTACTTAAGTATTAATTATGACACTAAATCCATTAACACTATTGGCATTAATTAATTCTTTATTAGATTTCATAACTGAACTCTAAATGGTGTAGTCACAACACCTCTATTCGCTAATAATTCAGATATTGAACTTTCACAAATTACTTTTCTTGCTATTCCTATCGCACCGTTTGTGTCTGCATTTAGTATTATACCTGTGGAACTCCTAAACAGACCTCTTTTAATACGTTTTCCTAAAGTAGGTCTAGCTACTTTATCACAACCGTGTTTCTTTAATGGCTCTAATGCGAAGTGGTCAGTTTTTGATGTATAACTCTC